>JAFAOB010000032.1 GCA_019238055.1 Alphaproteobacteria bacterium | reverse complement strand
TGTCAATGGTCAGCGCGACCTCGGCGAGGTTGCTCGCGGCACGGCTGGTGGTGCCGCCAAAGATCACGTCATCCATCACACCGCCGCGCAACCGGCGGGCTGAGCTTTCGCCCATGACCCAGCGCAGCGCTTCGGCGAGGTTCGACTTGCCGCAGCCATTGGGCCCGATAATGCCGGTCAGCCCGGGTCCAATCGTCACTTCTGCCGCGTCGGCAAAGGACTTAAAACCAACAAGACGCAGTCGATCGATCTGCATGCCGTGCAGGGGCTGTGCTTACGATTTCGCCGCAAGACCCGACAGCAGTTTGTCGAACGCTTCAACCGTCGGGTCCCCGATAAACTTGGTTCCGTTGACGAAGAATGTCGGGGTCGCGTTGACGTCGAGATCCTTCGAGGCAACAAGCCGGCTGTTCAAAATCTGGTTTTCGAGTTTGTTGTTGGCGAGGCACCTGTCGACTTCAGCCTTGCTCATGCCGCCGAGTTCCGCGAGCCGGGTCAACGCGGCCTGGTAATCGGGAGCCGTCACCCATTGCGGCTGGTCGGCAAAGAACGTATCGACGAAAGGGTAGAAGCGGTCGGGCGGCGCACAGCGTGCGATCATCGACGCATGCACAGCCTCTCCGTCGAGCGGGAAATCGCGCAATACAAGCTTTGCCTTACCGGTGTCGATCCATTTTTTCTGCAGTTCCGGCAACACGTCATCGGCAAAATGGGCGCAATGCGGACAGGTCAGCGATGCGTACTCGATGATCGTAATCGGCGCATTCGGATTGCCAAGGATGCGATCGTCTTTATTGACCTTGAGCAAATTCTGCACATCGGTCGGTCCAGCACCCGGATCGGCCGCCGGCGATGGCGCCGGCGAAAGCAAGATCCCGGCTGCAACACAGATCACTACGAACCAGATTCTAAGAATCATCGAAAGCCTCACCCGAATGTGTTGAACGCTACCGTCATCCGGACCGAGCAGCGCCAAGCTAAGCGGGTCACCCGCCAGCCGCAACGATCGCCCTGCCGAGCCGCCCGAGCGCCGCACGCAGCTCGGGATCAGCGATACCGGAGAGGCGCGGATCGAGCACTGTCGCATCGCCGTTGACAGGCGAGCGCGTCGCCGAAGCGGGCAGCTCCGGTAATACAGGAAATGTCGCTTGAATGAGGGTAAGGCGGGTGACCAGAGCGCGGCCAAAGTAAAGGTTGATGCGCTCGATCAGCAGCGGCGCCCGATGCTGCAATTCGAGTGCTGCCGCGGGCCGGGTACGCAGCTTCAGCACGCCGTCGCGGTCAAGAGCGAGCGGCCAAGCAGCGCCCCCCCATTCCGGTCCGACAATTGCCGACCAGTCGGTCTTGAGCCGCACCATCATGCCGCTGCCTCGCTTGGCCGCAACCGCTGTGGCAAGCTTTGACACGGCCTCCCCGACGGCGCGAAATCCTTGATGGCGCTCGCTGGCGGCCTCGGCGCTGGCTAGGCTGTGCTGTCCCTTGGCTGATCCCATGTCATCGATCCGATCCCAATCATCCCCTCTGTCGACCACTCTCGACGCCGAGACGTTGCTCGCCTGGTACGATCGCCACCGGCGCGATCTGCCGTGGCGGGCGGCCCCCGGCCAGCGCGCGGATCCGTATCGGGTCTGGCTCAGCGAGATTATGCTGCAACAGACAACGGTCACCGCCGTCGCGCCTTACTTTACGCGCTTTGTCGCGCGCTGGCCCGACATAACGGCGCTTGCGGCCGCCTCGCTCGACCAAATCCTGCAGGAATGGCAGGGTCTCGGTTATTACGCGCGCGCCCGCAATCTCCATGCCTGCGCTCGGGCCGTCACTGACAAGCATAGTGGGCGTTTCCCATCCGATTGGTCGGAACTACAGAAGCTGCCAGGGATCGGCGACTACACTGCGGCGGCAATCGCAGCAATTGCGTTCGATCGGCCAATAGCTGCGGTCGACGGCAATGTCGAGCGCGTTATGGCACGGCTCTACGCCGTTGGCGAACCGCTGCCAACAGCAAAGCCGCAGCTGCGCGAGCGCGCCGCAGCTCTCGTGCCAAGAGACCGCGCCGGCGATTTCGCACAGGCGCTGATGGATTTGGGGGCCACGATCTGCACCCCGCGCCGGCCACGTTGCGTGCTGTGCCCGTGGCGCACGGCCTGTGCTGCCGCGGCGCAGGGCCGTGCCGAGAAGTTGCCGGTAGCCGGAACCAAGCCCGAGCGGCCATTGCGGCACGGAATCGCTTTTTGGGTCACCCGCTCGGATGGCGCCGTACTGCTGCGGCGACGCCCGGAAAGGGGTTTGCTCGGCGGCATGATTGAGATTCCGTCGACGCCGTGGCGTGCTGAACCCTGGACCCTTGCCGAGGCGGCAGTCGAGGCCCCGGTCGTAGCGCCATGGTCCGTTTTGCCCGGCACAGTTCGTCACGGCTTCACTCATTTCGAGCTCGAACTCGGGATCGTTGTCGGGCGGACCCAAGATGGTACAGCGGGCTTATGGAGCTCGACCGACAGGCTCGGCGAGCACGCGTTGCCGACCTTGATGAAAAAAGTTGCCCGCCACGCAATCTCGGCGCTCGCGCGTAGCCCTCACGATGGGACTGCGAAAACTGGTAACTCGCCGGCAAGGGCGAGCCGCACCGGCGCAAAGGAGCGACGATGATGCGGTGTTGGCCCGAGACGCGCGATCGCCCCGCCGTGTTCGCGGGTCGCATAGCCGACGTTGGTCTCCCAGCCATAGCCTGGGTAGTGGCGCCCCAATGCCCGCATTAGTCGATCGCGGGTGACCTTGGCGACGATCGAAGCTGCGGCGATCGAAAAGCTGAGCCCGTCGCCACCGACCACGGTCTGCACCGGGCAGGCGAGCGGCGGCGGGATATTACCGTCGATGAGGGCGATAGTAGGGGATACCTTAAGCGCCGCAACCGCACGCGTCATGGCCAACAACGCCGCGCGAAGAATATTGATCGTGTCGATTTCGGATACGCTCGCTGCCCCCACCCCGATATGCGCTGCCCCACGCTCGACGCAGCGCCCGAGCGCCCGCCGGCATGCCTCGCGCTCCTCAATCGTCAGCCGTTTCGAATCATCGAGCCGCTCCCGCAATGAGCGCGGGAAACGCTTCTGGTCGAGAATAACCGCCGCGGCAACAACGGGGCCAGCGAGCGGACCACGCCCAGCCTCGTCGATACCGCAGACGATTCCCGAACAGCGCCGCTCGATTGCGAAATTCGGCATCGCCCCTCCGTGGCTCGGGTTTTGCCACGCCCGCACTCGGCCTGGCAAGAAGGGGTCGGCCGATGCCGATGATTCGTCCTCGGCGCATCGCTATGTTGAGGGAATGTGCGCTTTTCCCCGCTCTGTTGCCGCTCTCGCACAGCCCGCCGTGTTCGCTCTGCTCACGCTGTTGGCTTGTTGCACGGTCGAATCGCCGGCCAATGCCTTCGATCTTTTCGCCACCCACGAGGTGACGGCGCAATTTGCCACAGCCGACGGGAAGCCGATGGCCAACGCCGAGGTTCGCGTCTTTGCACCCGGCAATTTGCAAACACCCGTCGAGACCGGGCATACGAACGCTGACGGCAAATTCGTCTTCTATGCCGATCGCGATGGCATGTGGAGCGCCGAAGCTCGCACGAAAACTGAGGTCGCGCGCGTGATGATCCGGGTTGGCGGCGCCACCCAAATGCAACAGCAGAGCCGCGTCTCACCCTTGATCGTGATCGGCGGTCTCATTGGCCTGTTGGCGCTGGCGATATGGTACCGAAAGCTGCGGCTGCGCAATCGCTGAGAGCCCTAGAGCAGGCTCGCAGTGACCGGCGACACTGACGGCTGCGGGTTTTGCCATGGCGCGTTGCGCCTGACGCGATTATCGTCGGCGGTACCGAGGCTGGAATAAAGGCTGGGCGAATGGCGGCGAAGATGATCCTGACCGGCGACGTTAATTTGATGAACGTCACCGATCCGCTGGTTCCGTTCTCATTGGTAAAAGACGAGTTCCGCGCTGCGGACGTCGTTTTCTCGAATCTCGAATGTTGCCTCTGCCCATCGCCCGCAGATCACTCGCTCGACAATGAAGGCTTTTTTGCTGATCCGGCCATCGCCGGCGAGGCCCTGAAATCCACTGGCATCCAGGCGGTCGGCATTGCCAACAATGTCAATTACGGCGCCGCCGCAATTAGCGCGTCGATCGCTCGCCTCGACCAAATTGGCATCGCGCATACCGGCGCTGGTGCAAACCGGGCGCTGGCGCGCAGGCCCGTCATCCTGGAGCGCGCCGGTCTGCGTTTTGGGTTTCTGCAGCGCAGCTCGGTCTACTGGCCGACCAATCACGAGGCTGGCGAAAATGCAGTTGGTATCGCCGTCATCCGCGGACATACCGCCTATCAGGTACCGATGCATGGCGGCCGCCCACCGGCTAACCGCCCGGGCCTGCCACCGCAAATCATTACCTGGACCGACAAGCAGTATCTTGACTGGTTTGCCGCTGATGTCGCGGCATTGCGCGCCCAGGCTGATATCGTCGTCGCCTCATGCCACTGGGGGGTCGGCCGTGAGGTCCTGCAATATATGACCGAGATCGGGCACGTGGCGATCGATGCCGGTGCCGACCTGGTGATCGGCCACGGGCCGCATTATTCGCTGCCGGTCGAGGGGTATCGGGGCAAACCGATTTTTTATGGTCTCGGCAGCTTCTCGTTTCACACTGGGCATTCCGGGCGGCGCCATGGCGACTGGCTCGGCATGATGGTGCGCGCCGCATGCGGCCGGAGCGGGATCACCCGGGTGTCACTGCAATTCGTCCGCCACGACCAGCAAAACCGGTCAGTGCTGCGTGCGCTCGCCGATGAGCGCCCGGCTTTTGATCAGATTTTAGAGGAAAGTGCCGCCCTCGGCGCTGAACTTGTGACCGAAGGCGACGAGATGGTCGTCAAGCTCCAGGCTTGACCTCGTCCGGCCGCTGACTGATGTAGGGCGGAGCGAGGGCCGCCGCCAATCCAACCGATAGGAAGAAGATGCCAAATATTACCTACATTCATCCTGACGGATCGCGCGAGGTGCTCGATGTGCCGGTCGGCACGAGCGTCATGCGCGCGGCGATCCTAAACAGCGTCGACGGCATCGTCGCCGAATGCGGCGGCGAGATGATGTGTGCGACCTGCCATGTCTATGTCGAAGAGGCGCAGATGCCGCTGACTCCGCCGCAGTCTGACGACGAGAAGGCGATGCTTGAATTCACCGCGAGCGAGCGGAAGCCGAATAGCCGTCTGAGCTGCCAGCTGGCGGTGACGCCAGAGATGGACGGGCTCGTCGTCTATCTTCCGGAGAGCCAAGTCTGATGGCTGATCCGGTCGTCGCCGTTATCGGCGCCGGCCAGGCCGGGTTTCAAGTGGCATCTTCGCTGCGTCAGGAGGGCTTTGCCGGCCGTGTTGTGCTGATCGGCGATGAGCCGGGTCTGCCCTACCAGCGCCCGCCCCTGTCGAAATCCTATCTCGCCGGCGAGAGCGGGCTTGACGAATTGTGGCTGCGACCCGAGGCGTTTTACGAAAAGCAGGAGATCGAGCTGATCACCGGCGAGGCGGTGACGGCAATCGATCGGCCGGGACACGGTGTTCGGCTGGCTTCCGGTCGTACCCTCGAATGCGATCAAATCGTGCTGGCGACCGGAGCGCGATCCCGGATGTTGCCGGTGCCGGGCGCTGAACTTGAGGGCGTATTGCCGCTGCGCACCTTGGCCGATGCCGATGTGCTGCGCGATCGGCTGGCGCAGGTGCGCGCGATCGTGGTCGTCGGCGCCGGCTTTATCGGCCTTGAATTTGCCGCCGTAGCGATTGCCGCCGGTGCCGCGATACACATCATCGAAGTGACGCATCACCCGATGGGACGGGTGGTTTCGGCGCCGACCTCAGGGTTTTTTACCGAAGCGCATCGATCCTGGGGAGCGGCGATCTCGCTCGGCACCGGCGTATCCCGCATTCTTGGTGACGGCCGCCGCGCCACCGCTGTCGAGACCAGCGACGGCCGGATGTTGCCGGCTGATCTCGTGCTGATCTGTATCGGGGTGGTGCCGAACGCTGAACTCGCCCGCGATGCCGGGCTCGCGACCGACAACGGCATCGTCGTCGATGAGCTTCTCTCGACCGGCGCGCCCGAGATCTCGGCGATCGGCGACTGCGCCAACTTCCCGACGCGATTTGGCTCTACCGGTCCCACCGGCCATGCGGATACCCTATCAGGGCACAGCCGCGTTCGGCTCGAATCGGTGCAGAACGGTGTCGACCAGGCGCGGGAGGTCGCCGCCCGTATCGCCGGCAAAAGGGCTGGCCCCTACGACAAGGTGCCGTGGTTCTGGAGCGATCAGCGCGATCTTAAATTGCAGATCGCCGGGCTCACCGCCGGTCACGATCTCACAGCACTACGCGGACATCCCGACAGCGGCAGCTTTTCGGTGTTCTGTTTTGCCGGGGATCGGCTGATCGGGGTCGAATCGGTGAACCGGCCAGCGGACCATATCATCGCCCGCCGGATGCTGGTCGGCGATCCGCATCTTTCCCCAATGCAAGCCGCCGACGAGAGTTATGATCTGAAGGCGCATATCGGGCGCCGGCGATGACAGACGATCTTCTGATCAAGGGCGGCCTCGTGATCGACGGCACCGGGCGCCGTGGCGAGATCGGAGACGTCCTGGTCCGCGACGGTCGCATCGCGGCGATCGGCGCATCGCTGCCGAACGCCGCAGCACAGGTGATCGACGCCAGGGGTCTCGCGGTCACCCCCGGCTTTATCGACATCAAGACCCATTCCGACTTCACATTGCCGATCAACCCCAGGGCGGAAAGCAAGGTACGCCAGGGTGTTACGACCGAGATCATCGGCCATTGCGGCTTTTCGGTGGCGCCGGTCTTGCCCGGCAAATTGGAGTTGATCCGCGATTATTTGAGCGCCAGCGCGCCGTGGCTGCCATTTCGCGAGATGCGGTTTCCGGAGTATCTCGACACTTTTCCGGCGACGGCGGTCAACGCCGGCATGCTGGTCGGCCATCACACGTTGCGGCTCAACGTGATGGGCATGGAGGCGCGTGCCCCGACCGCAGCCGAGCTGACCGAGATGACCACTCTCTTGGAAGAAGGGCTCGCGGCGGGTGCGCTTGGTCTGTCGACCGGGCTGTTCACCCCACCCAGCAGTTATGCCGATCGTGACGAAATCGCCGCATTGTGCATGGTGCTCGGGCGATACAATGCCGCCTACTTTACCCATATCCGCGATGAGTCGAACGGGGTCATCGAAGCGGTCGAGGAGGCGATCGACATCGCCCGAACCTGCGGTGTCCACGTCGAGATCGTGCATTTGAAATGCTCGGGGCTCGACAATTGGGGCAAGGCCGGGCGCATCTTGGCGATGATCCAAAAGGCGCAGGACGAAGGCTTGGCGATCGACTGCGATGCCTATCCCTATGCTGCCGGCAGCAACCCGCTGAAGAACTTGCTGCCCCAATGGGTGCAATCAGGCGGCCTCGAGGCGATGCTGTCGCGCCTCGCCCTGCCTGAGACGCGGGCCCGGATCCGCACCGAAATCGAGCGCGACGGGCTCAACAATTGGGGCCGGATCCCATCCTGGGACTGCGTGCAGGTCTCGATCTCGCCATACCTGCCGCAACATGCGGGCGAGACCTTTGGCGCCATCGCTGCGGCACGCAATGCCGACCCGGTCGATGCGGTCTGCGATTATCTGATCGCTGACAAGGGCGCGACGCGGGTGCTGATCACCTCGATTGCCGAGGACGATATTCGTGAAATCGTGAGATCGCCCTTGGCCCTGGTCGGCTCCGACGGCAATTGCGTCGCCGATTACGGTGTTGTCAGCCAAGGAATGCCTCATCCGCGCTTTTACGGAACCTTCCCGCGTATCATTAGCCGTTACGTACAAGACGAGCAGCTGCTGCCGCTCGAAACCGCGGTGCGCAAGATGACCGGGGCGACAGCCGCAGCCTTGCGGCTGCGCGATCGCGGGCTGTTGCGCGAGGGCTGGCGCGCCGATATCGCGATTTTCGATCCCGCCGATTTCCGCGACCGTGCCACCTATGCCGAACCGCATCAATATCCGAGTGGCGCGCGCACGACGGTGCTGGTCAACGGGGCGGTTGTGGTCGACAACGCCCGGCATACCGGCGCATTGCCCGGTATCGTGCTGCGCCGCGCGGCTGACGGCACCGTCGGATAATCGCGCCGCACAGCTATTCCGCAGCGACGCGCTCTGGCGGAAGCACCCGCAGCGGTTCGATCTCTTCGCGGCGATAGGGGAAAAATAGCGCACCAAGCGTCACCAGAGCGCCGCAGACGGCAAGAACCTCGAACAATCCTCTGAACCCAGCCCGCGCGTGCATAAAGGCGACAAGCGGGATCGCGGTTGCCGCGACCCCGAATGACAGCAGATAGCGCACCGCATAGATCCGGGCGCGCCATCCGGCGTCAGCGTAACGCGCCACCATCGCGTCGTTGAACGTAATCTGGCCGAAAACCACAAAGACAAGAGCGGCGAGGACAAAGATCATTCCCCATCCGCTGACCCGGGAGGCGATCAGGAGCAGCGGCGCCTGAAACACGGCCACCGCCAAGAACCCGACCTTGAGCGGATGGCGGTCGATCAAGCGGCCCATGATCAGCTGTGCCGTGGCGCCGACACTGTAGACCGCACATACCAGAAGGCCGACGCCAAAGGTCGACCCGGCGAGCTGCGGCAAGCGCTCATCGACCATCTTCGGCAGGGCGACAGTCGTCGCATTGAAGACGATTCCGCCCGCGAGAGTCGCGAGCACCAATACGACAAACGCCTGCACGACCACCGCACGCGGGAAAATCGCGTTGTGCGCCGCGGCTCGGCTCGTGCTGCGGTTGGCTTCGGGCGGAACCAGAGCGAGATAGGCCGCGCCGATACACAATGCGGCCGATCCGGGCAAGACGAAGGCCCAGCGCCAGCCGAGCCACTGGGTTACAGCCCCGGTCACGATGGCCGCGAACGCCACCCCGAGATTGCCCCACAATCCGTTGACGCCAATGGCACGGCCGACTCGCTCGGCATGGCCGACCAGCATCGCAGTCCCAACCGGGTGGTAGATCGCGGCAAAGAGCCCCATCGCCGCAAGCCCAAGCGCGAGCTGCCAGAGCGTCTGGCTGAAGCCAGTCGCGATCGTGGCGAGACCGATGCCGAGGAAGAACACCGCCATCATGTTGCGCCGGCTCCAGCGGTCGCCCAACCATCCGGCCGGCAAGGATCCGGCGCCGAACATGATGAAACCGCCCAATGCGAGCGCGATCAGCTCGCTATAGGGCTTGGCGAAATCGTCTTGCATGCCGAGCACCGCGGTTGGGAAGATCAGCATGACCATGTGATCGATCAGATGGCCGATATTGATAAAACCGATCACTCGGGGCCGCGGGGTCATGACGCCTCCAATCGACAGCTCGCTGCAGACGCGATTACATAACGCGTCCGATTTAATCCGTCTGGCCAAAGATCACCGCAAAACTGACAAATGAAGAGCACCAACCGGGACGACTACCAGGCCACACCGCGACCGCTTGCTGGCATGGCCAAGGATTTTGGTGACGGTTCTCGGATCGCGCCGCATTGCCATCCGCGCGCGCAGCTGACTTGGGCGGCCGCCGGGGTGATGACGGTCACCGCCGCGCGCGGGACCTGGGTTGTTCCGCCGAACCGGGCGCTGTGGATACCGGCCGAGACAGAGCACGCGATCCGGATGTCGGGTGCCGTAGCGATGCGCGCGATCTATGTCGATCCGGTCGTCGCGAAGACGATTGCGAGGGATTGCAAAATCATCCTCGTCTCGCCGCTGCTGCGAGCTTTGATGCTGGAGCTGGCAGCCGCTCCCGTCGATTACGACGAAACCGGCCGAATGGGCCATGTCGCGGCCCTTTTTCTCGACGAGATCCGAACCCTCGATGCGCAGCTGCTGCACATACCGATGCCGCGCGACCCCCGCCTGCGTCGGGTCTGCGAAGCGCTGCTGCATAACCCTGGCCGATGCGAGACATTGGAGGAATGGTCGGCGCTCGCCGGCGCCAGCAGCCGCACATTGGCGCGGCTGTTCGAGCGCGAGACCGGTATGCGCTTTGTCGCATGGCGGAACCAGGTTCGGCTCGCGCAAGCGCTGGTCAGGCTGGCGCAAGGCGCGGACATTGCCGCAGTGGCGCGGGCTGTCGGCTACAGTAGCGCCAGCGCCTTTAGCGCGATGTTCTGCAATGCCCTCGGCAAACCACCGCGCGATTATTTCGACTAATTAACCGGCAAAGGCCGGGATGCCGGTCTGGGCGCGGCCAAGGATCAGCGCGTGAATGTCGTGCGTGCCCTCATAAGTATTGACCGTCTCGAGGTTCATGACGTGGCGGATCACGTGGTACTCGTCGGATATGCCATTGCCGCCGTGCATGTCGCGCGCCATCCGGGCGATGTCGAGCGCCTTGCCGGCATTGTTGCGCTTCAATAGCGAAATCATCTCGGGGGTCGCGCGTCCCTGATCCTTCAAGCGCCCAAGGCGCAGGCAGGCATTAAGGCCGAGGGTAATCTCGGTCTGCATGTCGACGAGCTTTTTCTGGATCAGCTGATTGGCGGCGAGCGGACGTCCGAATTGGCGGCGTTCAAGTGTATAACTGCGCGCGGCATGCCAGCAGAATTCGGCGGCACCCATAGCACCCCAGGCGATGCCATAACGAGCGTTGTTGAGACAGGAGAACGGTCCGCGCAAGCCGCTGACCTCAGGCAGCAGATTTTCCGCGGGGACAAAGACATCGGCCATGACGATCTCGCCGGTGAGCGAGGCGCGCAGACTGAATTTCCCCTCGATCTTGGGCGTGCTCAGACCCGGCATGCCGCGTTCGAGTATAAAGCCGCGGATAACACCGTCTTCGGTCTTGGCCCAGACGACGAGGACATCGGCAATCGGCGCGTTGGTGATCCACATCTTGGCGCCGTTGAGCCGATAGCCGTCCGCCACCGCCACCGCGCGCGTCGTCATTCCCGCCGGGTCCGAGCCGTGATCGGGCTCGGTCAAACCAAAGCAGCCGACCCATTCGCCGGAAGCCAGTTTCGGCAGGTATTTCTGTCGCTGCGCCTCGGTGCCGAAATCATAAATCGGATATATGACAAGGCTCGACTGCACGCTCAGCGCCGAGCGATAGCCGCTGTCGACGTGCTCGACCTCGCGAGCCACCAAGCCATAACAGACGTAATTGACCCCGGCGCAGCCATATCCATCAATTGTCGAGCCGAGAAAGCCGAGCGCACCCATCTCATTCATGATCTCGCGATCAAAATACTCGCGTCGGTTCGCCTCGATCGCACGCGGTAGCAGTTTTTCTCGGCAATAGGCGCGGGCGCTGTCGCGCACCATGCGCTCGTCTTCACTGAGTTCCTCTTCGAGCAGCAACGGATCAGCCCAGTCAAAACGCTCTGCATGGGCTGCCAAATTCGCGGAGGCGGAGCGCGGGGCGGGCGTAGCATTGGCTGGCATTGCTGATCTCGGCGCTGGGATTGGGCGCCGAATATAACGCGGCCCCTCCACTCCGCGCCATAGCTCCACCCTGCTTCAGGCCAGACGGTGTACGACTAGCGATGGTTGGCGGGCACCGGTGGCTGGTATTTGAGCTACTTTTTGATGCCAGACGATTGACGGCCAGTGCCGCGGCCGAGCCCGATCTTTTTGGCAAAGGCCGAGCGCTGCTCGGCGTAATTGGGTGCTACCATCGGGTAATCTGGCGCCAATCCCCAACGCGCTCGGTACTCGTCGGGTGTCATATTGTAAGTCGAACGCAAATGCCGCTTTAGCATCTTTAGTTTCTTGCCGTCTTCAAGACAAATCAAGAAATCGGCCGTAATCGATTTCCGGATGGGCACGGCCGGCTTTGCCGGTTCGGGTGTTGGCTCGGCTGCTGGTCCTTCCAGCCCCTTCAACGAATGATAAACGGCATTGATTACCTCGGCCAGCTGCGTCGTCGCCAAGGTGTTATTGCTGACATAAGCGGCGACCACGTCTGCGGTCATCCGCAACAATTCTTCTTCCGCCATTTTTGGCGCTACTGTTTCCGCCATCTTTCGCCTCGAAAAGCTAAATGTGCCCG
>JAFAOB010000019.1 GCA_019238055.1 Alphaproteobacteria bacterium | reverse complement strand
GAACAGAGGCCGCATCCGCGCTTTCACCTCCCGCAACGATGACGCCCATAATTCCAGCGTCGTCTCGATCGATACGCCACTCATCTAAACACTCCCGACCACGGGAGAGATAGGCAGGGCTCAATCAGAATGCAACTGTAGGGTTAGCGGAGCGCAAATCAGCGTTGCCGGCTCGGCATATCGATAGCAATTGATCGGGTGCATTGTACCGAAGGGTCGACCAGACCAGGCGGAGGACTCCAACCATGCACGACATTGTCATTCGCAGCGGCAGGATTGTCGACGGCACCGGCGCCCCCGCTTTTACCGGTGATATTGCAATCGATGGCCGAAGGATCGTCGCGGTCGGCGGCAAGGCCGGGCCGGCACAACGGGTGATCGATGCTGACGGGATGCTGGTGACGCCGGGTTGGGTCGATGTTCATACCCACTACGACGGCCAGGCGACCTGGGACCCGACTCTCGCGCCGTCCTCCTGGCACGGTGTCACGACGATCCTATTCGGGAATTGCAGCGTCGGGTTTGCGCCGGTGCGGCCGCACCATCGCACTGCTTTGATCGAATTGATGGAAGGTGTCGAGGACATCCCGGGTCCGGTTCTGGCCGAGGGCCTCAAATGGGATTGGGAGAGTTTTCCTGATTTTCTCGATGCCCTTGATCGGCTGCCGCGCACGATCGACGTCGCGGCGCAGATCCCGCACCATCCGCTCCGCGTCTACACGATGGGCGATCGCGCCATTCGGCGCGAACGGGCGACCGCCGAGGACATCGTGCTAATGCGCAACCTGACCGAAGAGGCCATGCGCGCCGGTGCCTTTGGGTTCACGACCTCGCGCACCAACGCCCATAAGACGACGCAGGGCGAGATGGTGCCGGGCCGCTTTGCCGAAATCGCGGAACTGACCGGGATCGGCAGCGCCTTGGGGGAATTGGGCGCCGGGGCGTTCGGCATGAACAGCGATTTCGAAGACGAACAGGCCGAATTCGAATGGATTACCCAGTTGGGCCTGAGGACTGGCCGCCCGGTATGGTTCTTATTGACCGACAGGCCGACTGACCCCGAACGGTGGCGGCGGATCATGACAGGCGTGCATCAGGCGCGCGCCGAGGGCGCCTCGGTTACGGCGCAGATCGCCGGGCGACCGGTCGGCGTCATTCTCGGCATCGCGACCTCGCTCAACCCGTTCTCGATCCGCGAGCGCTACAAGCCGCTCGAAAACCTGCCATTGGCTGAGCGTGTGGTGCGGTTGCGCGATCCCGCATTGCGCCAGGCAATCCTCGATGATCCGCCTTCGGCGGCGCTGTTGAACCGGCTCGGGCCATTGATCCAGCTCGTCGCCACCCGCTGGGATCGCATGTACGTTATGGGTAATCCGCCCGATTACGAACCGCGCGCCGAAACCAGTGTCGAGACGATCGCGGCGCGCACTAACCGCTCCCCGGCCGAGGTCGCTTACGACTATTTGACTGAGAATGCCGGCAATTTCCTGTTCTTCCCGGTGACCGGCTACGCTCGCGACGATCACGAACCAATCCGGGAGATGCTCACCGATCCCGCGACACTACTCGGGCTCGGCGATGGCGGTGCACACGTGGCGCAGATCGTCGATGCCAGCATGCCGAGCTATATGCTCACTCATTGGGCGCGCGACCGCAAACGCGGTCCGGGTCTGCCGCTCGAATTCGTCGTCAAGCGCTTGACCAGCGAGACGGCCGATTTCTTTGGCTTTAGCGATCGCGGGCGATTGCAGCCCGGCAAGCGCGCCGACATTAACGTCATCGATCACCAGCGGCTGCAATTGCATGCGCCTGAGGTCGTCAACGACCTCCCGGCGGGCGGCAAACGCCTGGTGCAGCGCGCCGATGGCTATGCTGCGACTCTTGTCGCCGGCACGCCCGTCTTCGAGAACGGCGAGCACACCGGTGCGCTGCCCGGCCGGCTCGTCCGCCGCGGTCAGGTTTAGCCGCAATACTGTGCACTTAAGCGCCTCACGGTGCTACGCTGTCGCCGGTTTGGAGGAGAGTGGCGATGGCGCGCACAGTTGCAACCCTTCCGGCGGGGGCGCGGATCACCGATTACATTAGCCTGGGGGTGCTCACCAAGACCTTTCCG
>JAFAOB010000277.1 GCA_019238055.1 Alphaproteobacteria bacterium | reverse complement strand
AAGACCTCGCCGATCGCAACGAAGACACGTCCTCACTGATGCAGCGGCTGCGCATCGCCAAGCGTCGGATTGCACTCGTTGCTGCGGTTGCCGAACTGGCCGGTGTCTGGTCACTCGAGCAGCAGATGGAGGGGTTGAGCCGCTTTGCGGAGGCAGCGATCGGGGCGGCCAGCCGCCATCTGCTGCACCGGGCGGCAGGCAAGAACCTGATGGCACTCGCCGACCCCGCCGATCCCGAACAAGGGAGTGGGTTGATCGTTCTCGGTATGGGCAAACTTGGCGGTGTCGAGCTCAATTATTCGAGCGATATCGATCTGATCCTGTTTTTTGACCCCGCCAAATCGCGAGTGATCACGCGCGATGGCGTGCAACCCTTTTTCAGTCGGCTGGCGCGCGATCTCGTCCGCATCCTCGAAGAGCGCACCACCGACGGTTACGTCTTTCGCACCGATTTGCGGCTGCGACCCGACCCCGGTTCGACGCCGCCGGCAATGTCGATTGCGGCAGCGATCACCTATTACGAAACAGTCGGTCAGAATTGGGAACGCGCGGCGCTGATCAAGGCGCGTCCGGTTGCCGGTGATCGCGCCGCAGGCGAGCGGTTGCTGCTCGAACTCAACCCGTTCATCTGGCGCAAGCATCTCGATTTCGCCGCGATTCAAGACATTCACTCGATCAAGCGCCAGATCAACGCCTATCGCGGCGGTGGTCGGATCGCGGTCGAAGGGCACGATATTAAGATTGGTCGCGGCGGCATTCGTGAGATCGAATTCTTTGCCCAAACCCAGCAGCTTATCTGGGGCGGCCGCTTGCCCGAACTGCGGGTGCGTGGAACCTGTGAGGCATTGCGCCGGCTTGCCGAGACCGGCCGGATCGACCCGAAGGCCGCGACGACGCTGATCGCCGATTACCGCTTCCTGCGCCGGCTCGAACACCGCCTTCAGATGGTGGACGACGCCCAGACCCATCGCTTGCCCGACAACCGCGGTGGCATCGCGCGCGTCGCGACTTTTCTCGGCTACCGCGGTGCCGAGGCCTTTTCCGCCGACCTGACGGCCCATTTGGGCTCGGTCGAGCGGCATTACGCCGAGCTGTTCGAGCAGGCTCCGAGCCTCGCCGGACCCGGAAACCTCGTCTTCACCGGCAGCGAGGACGACCCCGACACCTTGGCCACATTGTCACAGCTGGGCTTCGCTCGTCCGGCCGATATCGCCGCTCTGGTGCGGAGTTGGCATCATGGTCGCATGCGCGCGACCCGTAGCCAGCGCGCCCGCGAGATCCTGACCGAACTCGTGCCCGAATTGTTGCGCATCTTTGGCGCGACATCGCACCCGGACGAAGCCTTGCGGCGCTTCGACCAGTTCCTGACGCGACTTGCCGCGGGGGTGCAGCTGTTCTCGTTGTTCCAAGGAAATCCGGGGCTCTTGGCACTCGTCGCCGATGTCATGGCGGGGGCACCGCGGCTCGCCGACCAATTGGCGCAGCGACCGGCATTGCTGGATGCGGTTTTGACCCAAGAGTTCTCGGCGACATTGCCTGAGCGCCCTGTGCTCGCCGCTGATCTCGATCGGATGTTGGCGGGCGTCGATGATTTCGCCGACATTCTCGACGTGCTGCGGCGTTGGGCCGGCGAGCGGCGATTTCAGATCGGTGTGCAGCTGTTGCGACGATCGATCAACGGCGAGGCAGCCGGTAAGGCCTTTGCCGATATCGCCGAAGTGGCCCTCGCCGCTCTCGTTCCCGCAGTCGAGCGTGACTTTGCTCGGCGCCACGGGCGGGTGCCGGGCGGTGCTTTTGCCGTTATCGGCATGGGCCGTCTTGGCAGCCGCGAGATGACCCTCGCCTCGGATCTCGATTTGATCCTGATCTACGATGCACCTCCTGATTCCGCGGGCTCCGACGGCGCGCAGCCGCTTGCCTCGTCGGCATACTACGCGCGGCTCAGCCAGCGGCTGATCGGAGCGATCACTGCGCCGACTGCAGAAGGGCCACTCTATGCGGTCGATATGCGGCTGCGGCCGTCAGGCTCATCGGGACCGATTGCATCGAGCCTCGAAAGCTTCGATCGTTACCAGCGCGATGCCGCCTGGACCTGGGAACATATGGCTTTGACCCGGGCGCGCACGGTCGCAGGCGAGGCCGGGCTGCGCCGGCGCATCGCCGAGACGATCGGTGCCGTTCTTCGCTCGCCTCGCGACCCGTGGCGATTGGCGGAGGATGTTGCCGAGATGCGGCGGCGGGTCGCCGGCGAGAACCCGCGGCCTCAGCCATGGGATTTGAAGCACCGTCGCGGCGGCCTGATCGATCTGGAGTTTATCGTTCAATACCTGATGCTGCGCGAGGCTGCCGCCGAACCACGAGTATTGCAGCGATCGACGATCGACGCGCTGCGGGCGCTGGCGGCCACGGGGGTGCTCTCGGAGGCGGCCGAGCGTGAACTGAGTGATGCCGCGATGTTGCTGCAGCATGTACACGCGCTGTTGACCCTGATCGGCGAGAGCGGCGCCCGCCAGGGATCGTTCGCAGAACCCGACGCTGCCACGCTTGCGCGCTGCGCGGGTGCGGTTGACTTCGCTCAGCTTGACACAGATATCACTGCCGCAACGGCGCGTGTCCGCCGCTGGTACCAATGCCTGATCGAGACACGGGCAGTTCAAGCTGTTGCGGGAAAGGCAGAACAGGCAGGGAACGTCCCAATATGAGTGTCGAGCCAGGACAAGAAGCCCCCGATTTTACCTTGCCGACCGACGGCAGCGGCAGCGTCAGCTTGTCCGGGCTCGCCGGGAAAAAAGTGGTGCTCTACTTTTATCCAAAGGACGACACCTCCGGCTGCACCGCCGAGGCCTGCGGCTTTCGCGACGCTTTTCCGGATTACAGCGGAACCGGTGCCGTTGTGATCGGCATCTCTAAAGATTCCGTGGCTTCGCACGATAAATTCAAGAAAAAGCACAATCTGCCGTTCATTCTTGCCTCGGATAACACGGGAGAAGTCTGCGAGAAATACGGTGCATGGATCGAAAAGAGTATGTATGGCCGCAAGTATATGGGCATTGACCGCAGTACTTTTTTGATCGATGAGACGGGCACGGTTCGCGGCGTCTGGCGCAAGGTGCGGGTGCCCGGGCATGTCGCTCAGGTGCTAAAGGCGGCACAGGCGCTCTGACAGCGGCCGCCAGTCTGACCGCGGGTGCGGTCGCGATCCTCGCGACCCCGACCCCTGAGGGCAAAGCAGCGGCGAGTTTTTCGCTCGCCGCCGCATGGCGCGAGGGGTCGCTTGCGATTGGCAGCTCTCGACCGCCGCTGCGCCCGGCACGGCCGATTTATCCGGAATTGCGGCCGCCGCGCGACATGCCAAAACGCAGGAACTTCGGCTCACTAGCGGGCCGTACAGCATTATTGCACGCCCTCGCCCATATCGAGTTGAACGCGATCGATCTCGCATGGGATATGGTCGCGCGTTTTGCGGATGCCGGCTTGCCGCGCGAATTCTTGAATGATTGGATCGGTGTCGCCAGTGAGGAAGCGCACCATTTTGCGCTGCTCTCGGCTCGGCTTGCCGATTTCGGTGCAAATTATGGCAACCTGCCGGCGCATGACGGGCTATGGGAAGCGGCGGCGGCCACCGCCGGCGACTTGCTCGCGCGGCTTGCAATTGTGCCGCTGGTACTGGAGGCTCGCGGGCTCGATGTGACACCCGCGATGACCGGGCAACTCGATCGTCTCGGCGATGTTAAAAGCGCGGCGGTGCTGCGGCTGATTTACGAGCAGGAGATCGGACATGTCGCGGTCGGGCGACGCTGGTTCGATTTCATGTGCCGCTCTCAAGCCCTTGTTCCCGAGCAAGCATTTCACGATCGCGTAAGAAAATTTTTCACGGGCGAATTGAAGCCCCCGTTCAACCGGGCAGCGCGCGACGCCGCCGGTTTTCCGGCCTCGTATTATGAGCCATTAGCCGCACGCACAGCGGTCAACAGGATTGATGACTGCTAGCGACTATGGCCAGACAGTCGCCGGCACGAACTGATCGGCTGCGAGCCGACGCTCGGCCTCCTCGCTGACCACGCGGGCAAGTTCCGGCTGCTGGGCAAGCAAGTGGCGGAAATCGACAATATCGAGCGTTAGGAGAGTACAGGGCTGAGTTGCAACAATTGTGGCATTGCGGGGCCCGCCGGTCAGGAGCGCGATTTCTCCGAAAAACTCTCCCGGCCCGAGGCGGACCGTCCCTGGCCCCAAACGCACCTCAACCTCGCCCGAAGCGATGAAATACATGCAGTCGCCATTCGTGCCGCGCCGCATGATCACCGCCCGCGCGGGATAATCCCGCGCACGCAGCAGGCGCGCGACATCGGCGATCACGGAAGCACCGACATTCTTGAAGAACGGCACCTTGGCAACGAGGTCCCAGGTCCGCAGAAATTCCCGTCGGCGCAGCTCCTCGGCGTAACCGCTGGCGAGAATACCGGCCCACAACGCGAAAACGAGGATGCCGGCAATCATGACGATTCCGGCCAGGACTCGCCCACCCGGAGTAATCGGGGTCACATCGCCATATCCGGTTGTTGTCAGAGTGACGATTGCCCACCACAACGCCCGCGGGATCGAGCCAAAGGCCTCCGGCTGCGCGTTGCGTTCAAGCAAATAGGCGAGGCTCGCGGCGGCGAGCAGCACGATGCCGAAGGCCAGAAGGACCGACAGCAATGCGTCGCGGGCGCGGCTTATGACCCGGCCCAGGCTGGCGAGCCCAGCCGAATAACGGACCGGTTTGAACGCCCAGACAAAGCCGTAGAGGCTCGCATATTTTGGGCTGAACGCAATGTCGAGCACCCCAGGCAGCGCCCCTATCAAATCGAACAGACCGCTTCCCGAGATCATCCAGCCAAGCCGCGCCCGCCAGCCGCGGCGATGAGCGGACGGGGCTGACGCCGCCGCGCCGAGCCGCGCGAAGTACTCGGCGATAAAGAAGGCACAGACGAGCTGAAAGCCGGCGTCCAAAATACGACTATGCTCCTGGCGCCACGGCGCGACAGTGTCGGCAAGCATGATCGCGATACCGAGAATGACCATCGCATGATGGACAAGGCGGAACGCCCGCGCGGCGCCGCCGGAGGCCTCAGGCTGCAGGATCCGATAGAGGCGCTTCCAGCTCATGCCCATCATTTTAGTGGCCTGAAGCGAGAGCCGAAAGAGAGTGTACCCACCCGGCAGCAGCGCCGTCAGCCTGGCATCATTGGAAGAGTGCGCGGCAGCCCACCGCTGTTCCCCATTCTGGGCGTTTCCGTTATAGAGGTTTCGTGGCACTCCTCCCCGAAAACCAGCGCGCTGTATTCGCGTATGTGCACGACATCGCGATGGCAGCGCTGTCTTTTGTGATCGCGCTGTATCTGCGGCTCGGCGGCGATACTGCCGTCTATCGGCCGCATCTGATGGCGACCTACGTTCTCAGCCTGACTTTGATCGCGGCAGTCATTTATCGCCTGACCGGGCTTTATCGCGGCATCTGGCGCTTTGCCTCCGTGCCCGATCTTTACAACATCGCGCGCGCCGTCACTCTGACGATTCTTATCTTTTTGCCGGTCATGTTTGTCTTGACCCGGCTCGAAGCGCTGCCGCGCTCAACCTTGTTGATCAACTGGTTTGTACTGGTGGCGCTGCTCGGCGCCCCGCGTCTGGCGTATCGGCTGTTCAAAGATCGTGGGCTCGACCACGTTCTCGAACGCGCCAAGCACCAAACCGTGCCGGTGCTGCTGATCAGCGCCAAGGAGGGGGCAGACACCTTTATCCGTGAGAT
The DNA here is from genome assembly GCA_019238055.1 of Alphaproteobacteria bacterium. Classification (GTDB taxonomy): domain Bacteria; phylum Pseudomonadota; class Alphaproteobacteria; order ATCC43930; family CGMCC-115725; genus AP-15. The sequence continues at coordinate 17,872 of JAFAOB010000277.1, read as the reverse complement.
GGTGCGCAATCCGCGCGCTGTTTACCGGGTGGTCGGCGTCCTCTCCGATACTGCCTCGCGCGTCGGACGCGAGATCTACCGGGTTCCCGTACTCGGCACCATCGATTCGCTTGAAGACGTCGTCGCCAAGTTGGATCGCCGCGGGAAGCGACCGCAAAAGCTGATCATTACCGTGCGAAACTTGCCCGGCGATCAGGTCCGCCGGCTGCTGAAGCAAGCCGATGCGTTGGCGATCCCGCTCGCGCGCCTGCCAAAATTGACTGATTTTCAGCAAAACCTGAACGACAGCGAGCGCAGCTCGGAGCATGTCCTTGAGCCAATTGCACTTGAAGATTTGCTGGGGCGTCCCCAGGCGGTCCTTGACCGGGCTGCCATGTCGCAGCTGATCCGCGGCCGCCGCGTGCTGGTCACCGGCGCCGGCGGCACGATCGGTGCCGAGTTGTCGCGCCAAATCGCGGCGATCTGTCCTTCTCTTTTAGTCCTGATCGAAAATAGCGAGTTCGCGCTTTACACGATCGACATGGAATTGCGCGAGCGGTTTCCTGAGGTCGCGACTTTGCCGTTGCTGCGCGATGTGCGCGATCGGGCCCAGATCGACGCGGTGCTCGCGGCCGAGCGGCCGGAGATCGTCTTTCATGCGGCGGCGCTCAAGCATCTGCCGATCGTCGAGGCAAACCCGGTCGAGGGCGTGCTGACCAATGTCGCCGGGACCCGTAATGTTGCCGAGGCGGCCCGTGCCTTCGGGGTATCGACGGTAGTCATGATTTCGACCGACAAGGCGGTCAATCCGACCAGCGTGATGGGGGCCAGCAAGCGGATCGCCGAGAGCCTTTGTCAGGCGCTCGACTTACATGAGGCGAGACGGACGGCCGGTGCTACGCGCTATGTCACGGTACGATTCGGCAATGTGCTGGGCTCGACAGGTTCTGTCGTCCCGCTGTTCTCTCGGCAACTTGCGGCTGGCGGCCCGCTGACGGTAACTCATCCCGAGGTCACGCGCTTCTTCATGACGGTGCGCGAGGCGGTCGAGCTGGTCTTGCAGGCGGCGGCCTTGTCTCCCGGGGCAGAAACCGCCGATCTTCGCGGTAAGATCTGCGTTCTCGACATGGGCGAGCCGGTCAAGATCGTCGATCTGGCCGAACAAATGATTCGCTTGGCCGGATTGCGACCGGACCGCGATGTCAAGATCGCGTTCGTCGGCCTGCGCCCGGGGGAGAAATTGCACGAGGAGCTGTTTCATCCCGACGAGCCGCTAATACCGACAAGCAGCCCGGCTATCCGGCTCGCCGCACCCCGCACCGCCGATTATGGGGTATTGGCCCGCTCGATCGACGAACTTGAAGATGTGGCACGCAGCCGCCGCGAGGAACGGATGATGCAGCTGCTCGAAAGGCTGGTTCCGGAATATCAACGGCGCCGCGCCGCTGCAAATAAAGCGATCGCTTCCCGCGGCTGACGGGGAGAGATCAGTGTCGATGCGGTTCGCGACTCAACCCGTTCGCTGCCAGCGCCTCGAGATAGGCGCGCCAGCGCTGCTCGTATTCGACACCGAGCTGGTAAAGATAGCTCCAGGAGAAGATCCCGGTATCGTGCAGATCGTCAAAAGTAATCCGTACCGCGTAGTTGCCGACCGGCTCGATCCCGATAATCCCGACATGGGCGCGGCCTGAGACCAACGTTTTTTGGCCCGCGCCGTGGCCCTGGACCTCGGCCGAGGGACTTTCAACCCTTAGATACTCGGCCGGCAGGCTAAACATGCGCCCGTCATCAAATTGCACCTCAAGAAGCTTGTCAGCCTTCTTGAGGCGAAGCTCGATCGGCCAGCGCGTCGTTCCGTGGCCGGCACTCATGGCGGCTCTCAGGGTAATTGAAGTTTGCCGCGCGTCTTCTCGTCCTCGCGTAGTGGGCGCGCTTCATCGACCAGCATGATCGGGATACCGTCGCGGATCGGGTAGGCGAGGCCCGCCTCCTCGCTGATCAGCTCTTGTGCCTCGCGATCATAGCGCAGGGGTGCCTTTGTCAGAGGGCACACCAGTATTTCCAGCAATTTCGGATCGATTTCCGACGAGCCTTCCACACTTCCCTCCGCTTTTCTCCATGGCCGGCCTGTCGCTCTTCAGTGGCGGATGCCGCCGCCCTCGCTCGGGCCCTCCATCACCGCCATCTCGACGATCGCGGTCAACAGCTTGGCCCGCTCGTCAACATCGCGAGCTTCGAGCAGGGCCTGCTTTTCACTCGGCTCGAATGGGCAAACCATTGCAATCGAGGTGGTCAGCCGCTCGCCTGGAACGGAACTGATGGCGTCCCAATCGGCCTTGATCTGATGCTTGTCAAAATAGGAGCGCAAGCTACGCATCAGCCGCTCGCGGTCAAAGCCGGGCTCGCGCGGATTTCTGAGGTCACTCGCGAATTCATCCCATTTCGGGATAACCCGGCGGTAGCCGCTGTGGAGCGGCAGCTCCTCCCGGATGCGGAAGCGGCACAATCCAGTCAGTGTGATCAGATATCGCCCGTCTTCGGTCTCGGCAAACGAGGTTATCCTGCCGGCGCATCCGGTCGGATAGACTGGCGGGTTGCCCGATGCGGGCTGGTTCGGATCGCTTGGCTGAACCATGCCGATGAGCCGATCGCCCGCGAGCGCGTCGCGCGTCATCGCGAGATAGCGCGGCTCGAAAATGTTGAGTGGAAGCCGCCCACGCGGCAACAACAGAACACCCGCAAGCGGGAAGATCGGCAAGGTCTCGCATAGCGAAGCAACGCCTGGCCGCTCGCTCATCGGCGCCTCCCTTATGAAAACATCAGGGCCGACAACCGCCGCCGTGCGTTCAAAGTCAGCGGATCAGTGCCGCCCATGATTTCGAAAAACTTGACAAGTTGCTTGCGCGCCGCCTGATCGTTCCATTCTCGGTCGCGCTTATACAGCGCCAGCAATTCCTCGATCGCGGCCTCCCGCTCGCCGCTGCCAAACAGGGCGGTGGCAAGCTCGAAGCGCGCCTCATGATCGTCCGGGTTGGCGGCCAATCTGGCGCGCAGTTTGCCGGCCGAGGCCATGGCTGTCTTCGCCTGCTCGGCGAGATCAAGCGCGGCGCGGGCGGCCGCGATCTCGGCATGAGCCATATGCTCTTTTGCCACACGGTCGAGCGTCTGGCGCGCCTTGCGCAAATCACCGCCGGCAATCAAAGCCCGAGCGAGACCGGCTTGGGCTTCGGGATTGGCGGGCTCACGCTGCAGGATTTGCGAAAAGATCGCGGCGGCGGTCCCGTGATCGCCCTGTTGCAGCGCCTCTTTGGCCATTGTCGTGGCTTCTTCGATTGGCGAAGGGCCGCCTTTACCGCCACCGACGCGCTGCACGAACTGCTTAACCTGACTTTCCGGCTGGGCGCCGACGAAACCGTCGACCGGACGTCCATCCTTGAACGCGTACACCGCCGGGATCGATTGGATGCGCATTTGTTGCGCGATCTCGGGGTTCTCGTCGATATTGAGCTTGACCATGCGCACCGCACCATTGGCGGCGCGCACGGTTTTTTCGAGAAGCGGGCCGAGCTGGCGGCACGGGCCACACCACGGCGCCCAGAAATCGACGATCACCGGGGTCTCGAACGAGCCGTCGACGACCTCGGCCATAAAGGTGGCAGTGGTAACGTCCTTGACGGGGGCGGCGGCAGCGCCGCCGATCAAAGGTTCGCTCGGCATCGCTCTCCTCTTGCCAATCAGTCTACAACATGGCGGCACGGTCGGGCGAAGACAAGCGCCCGAACCGCAATGGCCACCCCGCGCCCGCGCTATATGGGGGGCTCAGCTGGCACCGCGTTCGAGGTCGGTGAGATCGACGATGCGCGGCCGGTGCCCACACGCTGCGATAAAACGCAGCAGATCGTCGGGTGAGATCGCCGTCGTGCGATCGTTCGCGAGCGGATGGTAATTGAGTGGACTGTTGGCGAGCATGTCGCGGTCGAGGACCGCCGTGACCCGATGCTCGCGATCGTTGATCAGCGCAAACGGCGTGACGCTGCCCGGCCGGACGCCCAAGATCCGGTAAAGATCATTGCTGCCGCCAAACGAAAACCGCGGTGCGCCAAGCCGGGCCGCGAGCTTGTTGAGATCGGTGCGGCGCTCCTCGAGCATCACCGCAAGCCAAAACGAACCCCTTTTGTCTTTCAGAAACAGGCTTTTGCAATGGCCACCCGGCAGCTTGCCACGCAGCGCCGTCGCCTCGGCGACGGTAAAGACCGGCGGATGGATCGCGGTGGAATGCGCAATCCCCAGCGCATCCAGAAATTGGAACAGCTCTTCGGGCGTCAGTGGCGGATCAGACATAGCGCGACCATGCCGTCCGCAATGAACCGCGGCAAGTGCTGCGCTGTCGAGCTTGCAAAGCTCCGGCGCACCGCTATCATGTTCATGCGGCCGCCGATCGGCCGCCAACGCGCGGGCGTAGCTCAGGGGTAGAGCACAACCTTGCCAAGGTTGGGGTCGAGGGTTCGAATCCCTTCGCCCGCTCCAATACATCAAACACCCAGAGGGCTGTTCTGCGGGTTGCTGTCACAAATGGCAACCACAAAGCGGAGGCTCGCGAGCCGTCGCTGTTAGGCCGACCCGCTGGCGCGAAAGGCACCTTGGCGCGCATAGCAGCTCTGCACGGTCGCGGTGTGCGGCGTCCGGCGAAATTGAGAGTCAACCGGCTCGATCCGCAGGCGCCTTCGGCACCACAGAAAAATATTGCCTGTTAGCAGGCGGCGCCGAGCCGGTCGCCGGCAGCTAAGCGGTGCCTTTGCGCCTATGCCGGGCCTACTCGGGGAATTTTCGATCGAGGAAAGGGGTGGAAAATCAATCATTAGAAGAGGGGGTTGCAAGGGCCGACAAGCCGCAACCCTTTTACCCGAAGGCAGAGGTCATGAGTTCAAATCATCTCGCCTGGTCAATTTGCTAAAACCTTCGGTCAGTCTTGGGTCCGGCATCACGCCGACGCTGCTATGGGAGGGAGTACCGGTGGCAATGCCGGTTGAATCTTGCCCCGCTTTGGCGCGTGCGGTCGCCGATTGTACCCTGACCCATGTGGCTGCCCCGAGACGGAGGCTGGGCGGCTTGTCCAGGTAATGCATAGTAGGATTCGCGCGGCGGACCCGCGCAGCGCGCCGGCTCCAAGGATAGGCTATCTTACTGCTGCAATACCTGCTCGAGGATCGCCGCCGCGTAGAACGGCAGGTCGCCGTCGGAGCGGCCGCTGTCGCACCACTGCCGGTAATCCGCGACGAGGCGGTCGCGATCGACCAGACCGAGTTCGGCGAGGCGCAAGGCGCCTTCCGCTCGGCGATTATGTGGAGAGGGGCGGCAAAAAGCGCACTAAACGCGATCCCGGCGGGTCCGCTGAGCAGACCTGCAAGAGCGCCAACGCTCAACCGCAGCTGGCGCAAACGCCATATTGGAAATGGCGGTTCTGGGACGCCGCCCGAGGATCATGCGCCGCGTGACAGCATCTGGGGCGACCCGGAGCGCGATAGCGCTACCGCTCGGCATCGCGGCAGCATTGCGTCTCGGCTCGCTGGTCGATCATGCTTGTCGCATCATCACCACCGCCGGGGTCTCGCTGCCGACCTTTTTTACCGGTCTGTTGCTGGTCTAGCTGTTTTATTACCTGACAGGCGTGGCGCCCGCGCCGCTCGGTCGGCTCGATGTCTATTCGACTCCGCCGCATTGGAGCGGCTTTTATCTGATCGACAGCCTTATTGCTGGCGAGTTCGATCCATTCCGCGCGGTCTTGGGCTAGTTGATATTGCCGGCGGCAACAATGGCAGTCTTTTCGCTGGCGCCATTGGCGCGGATCACGCGTGCGTCGATGCTGGCCGCGTCGGGCAGCGAGTTCGTCCGCACCGCCCATGCCAGCGGCCTCCAGCGCAGGCGCCGACGATCAGGAAATGCGTGAGATGCCGAGGGGCCATCGATTACCGTGCTTTCTTGCCGCGGACACTGACTTTGCACGCAGCCGATATGCCAAAATCCGGAAGTCAGCCGGCATCCTGAATTGCATCTCAGGAGCCGATCGAGGCATGCTGCGCTGGCCGAGGGAAAGACCGACATGAAAGATCCCGTAGATGTGCTGATCATTGGCGCCGGCGCCTCCAGCGCGGCTGTGGCCTGGAGCCTGGCCGAGACGAAGATGCACATCCTCTGTCTCGAGCAGGGCGACTGGATGAAGCCCTCCGAATATCCCAGCACCGCTCGCGATTGGGAGGCGCGTCAGCTCAACGATTTCCATCACAGCCCGAACCGTCGTGCGCGTGATACCGACTACCCCATCAACGACGCCGACTCGCCGATCAAGATTGCCAATTTCAACGGCGTCGGCGGCGGCACGGTGCTGTACGCGGGTCACTTCCCGCGCTTCCATCCATCGGATTTTCGCGTCCGCACGCTGGACGGCGTCGCCGATGACTGGCCGATCGACCACGCGACCTTGGAGCCGTTCTACGCCGAGAACGACCGGATGATGGGCGTATCCGGCTTGGCGGGCGATCCCGCCTACCCGCCGCACGAACCCATGATGCCGCCGCTGCCGCTTGGCAAGGCGGGCGCAACCTTGGCGCGCGGGCTCAACAAGCTCGGCTGGCATTGGTGGCCGTCCGACAGCGCGATCGCCTCGGTGGATTACGAGGGCCGCGCGAAGTGCATCAATCTCGGCCATTGCACGTCGGGCTGCGCGCAGGGTGCCAAGGCGAGTACCGACATCACCTATTGGCCCGCCGCCATCCGCGCCGGCGTCGAACTGCGCACGCGTTGCCGGGTGCGCGAGATCACCACCAACGAACACGGCATGGCGTCGGGCGTGATCTACTACGACGCGAACGGGATCGAGCATTTCCAGCCTGCCGAAGTCGTCATCCTTGCCTGCAACGCCATCGGCACGGCGCGCATTCTGCTCAATTCCGCGTCCGCGCGGTTTCCAAATGGCCTTGCCAATTCCAGCGGTCTGGTCGGCAAGAACCTGATGTTCCATCCCTATGCGCGGATCGTCGGCTATTTCGACGAAACGCTCGATGGCTATCGCGGCCCGGGAAACTGCATCTGGAGCCAGGAATTCTACGAGACGGATCGCTCCCGCGGCTTCGTGCGAGGCTACACCTTCGAATTTTCCCGCGGCCAGGGGCCGGTGATGGCCGCCGTTCACGGCATGCAGATTGGCCGTCTGCCCTGGGGTACCGAACACCACCGCGCCTATCGCAGGTTGTTCTGCCACCGCACCGGCATGGTGGCGATCTGCGAGGACCTGCCGGACGAGCACAACATGGTCACACTCGATCCGGTGCTGAAAGACACCAACGGTATTCCGGCCCCGAAGATCACCTACAGGCTGAGCGAGAACAGCCGCCGCATGCTGGATCACGCGGTCGCGCGGGCCAGCGAGATCTTGCGCGCCGCCGGAGCGCAGGATCTTTGGTCCGAAGCGCCGATCCCTGACGGCGGTTGGCATCTGATGGGCACCGCGCGGATGGGCATCGACCCGGCACGCTCGGTGGTGAATGAATGGGGTCGCGGCCATGACGTGAAGAACCTGTTCATCGTCGATGGCAGCATCTTCGTGACTTCGGCCGGCGTGAACCCGACGCGGACGATCCAGGCGTTGGCGCTCTACATCGCCGACAACATCAAGCAGCGCCTGGCTACGCTGTTCGATTGAGGTGACCCGTGTTGTCAGCGGATCAATCCCGGTCCTTGCGGTGCCTTGCCGAAATGATGATCCCGGCCAGTGCCGAGTACGGTATGCCGAGTGCCGGCGATGATGTGATCCTTGGCGATATTCTGCAGAGCCTTGGGCGCGACACGGACCATGTGATCGCGGTGCTGCAAACGCTCGACGCCATGTCCGCGGGCCGGTTTGCCGATCTCGACCCGGGACGGCGAGAAGCCCTTGCTGCTCGGTTGCGCGAAACCGGTGGCGAGGCATTGATGTGCCTGACCCGGATCATCCTGCAATGCTACTACCGCGACGACAGGGTCATGCGGTCGCTGGGCATGGAAGCGCGGCCGCCCTTTCCCAAAGGCTTTGAGGTGGAACAAGGCGACTGGTCCCTCTTGGATCCGGTGCGCGCCCGCCCGAAGCTTTATCGCGACGCCGGTTGATCAGCGGTCCCGCCGATGGGCTTGCCTCGGATTGCGCCTTTCTGATGCAGGCTAGCGGCATAAGGTCCTAAAGGGGCAGACTTAATTCGCACTCGCCTTCGGCTTCTGCCGCCGCAAGTGAAGACAAGGAGACACCCAGGAGCCGAACGCCTTTCACGACCGGAAAGAGAGGTTCGAGCAGGGCGTTGCCGAGCTGTTCGAGTTCGCTTCGCGTCCTGATCTGCATCTGACCGGTACGGCTTCGCGTGATCTGCTGGAAGTTGGCGAATTTGACCTTGAGCGTAACTGTACGACCGCGAAGACCGGAGTCCTCGCAATACCCCCACACCGTGTCGACGATCTCTCGCAGCGCGTCGCGGGCGGCCTCGTAGGCAACGAGATCGGCGGGAAACGTGTTCTCGGCGCCGATCGATTTTCGCATCCGATCGGCACGGACAGGCCGCTCATCGACGCCGCGCGCAGCCCAGTAATAGTAGGAGCCTGCTTTCCCGAAATGAAGCTGCAGGAACATCAGGGTCTGCGCCCTGAGGTCAAGCCCGGTTTTGATCCCGAAGCGCTCCATCTTTGCTGCTGTTGCCGGTCCGACGCCGTGAAACTTTCTGACCGGCAAGGTCTCGACAAAAGCCGGTCCCATCTTGGGAATGATGACAAAGAGCCCGTCCGGTTTGCGGTGATCGGAGGCGAGTTTGGCGAGAAACTTGTTGTAAGAGACGCCGGCCGAGGCCGTGAGCTCGGTTTCGGCGCGGATCCTTGCCCGGATTTCTTCCGCGATCTGCGTCGCCGAGAGGATGCCCTTGAGATTTTCGGTGACATCGAGATAGGCCTCGTCGAGCGATAATGGCTCGATAATCGGCGTGTATTCGGCGAAGATCTCCCGGATCTGCCGAGAGATCGCCTTGTAGGTGTCGAACCGCGGTTTTACGAAGATTAAATCGGGGCATCTTCGTTTGGCTGTGATCGATGGCATTGCCGAGTGCACGCCAAACCTCCGTGCTTCATAGCTTGCGGCGGCAACGACGCCGCGTTCGCGCGATCCGCCGACCGCGACCGGCTTCCCCCGCAGTTCCGGATTGTCACGCTGTTCGACCGAAGCGTAGAACGCATCCATGTCGATATGGATGATTTTGCGCGAGCCGCTCGCCTTGGCCGAGAATGCTTCCGCGCGGTCTTCCCTCGTCATTTGAGCCCTCACTCCCGATGGTTGGTCGGGGAGGATGCAGTTCGCGTGTTACCGTGAGCCCCTGGGATGAGTAATCCATAGCGTCGGCCGACGTCACCAGCTAACCTCGACTGCCAGACCAGGAAACAGGAGAGTGGTATGCATTTCGGTGGCGCGATGTTCTTTACCGATTATTCGATGTCGGCAATGGAGCTTGCCCGCGCGCTCGAGGAGCGCGGTTTCGAGTCGGTTTGGGCACCCGAGCACTCGCATATCCCATTGTCGCGCAAGACGCCATTCCCGGGAGGAGGCGACCTGCCCAAACAGTATTACGACGCAATGGACCCGTTTGTGGTGCTGGCCGCCGCCAGCCAGGCTACCAAGACCATCAAATTGGGCACCGGCGTGCTGCTAGTGCAGCAGCGTGATGCGATCCAGACGGCGAAGCTCGTCGCCTCGATCGATCAGGTGAGCCAGGGACGGTTTCTGTTTGGCGTCGGCGGCGGCTGGAACCAGGACGAAATGGAAAACCACGGCACCGTTTATGCGACCCGCTTCAAGCGGATGCGCGAATCGATCGAGGCGATGAAGGAAATCTGGACCAAATCCGAGGCCGAATACCACGGGGAGTTTGTCAATTTCGATCCGATGATCGCCAGGCCCAAACCGGTGCAGAAACCGCATCCGCCAATCCATGTCGGCGGCGCCTTTCCGTATGGTGCCCGGCGCGCAATCCGCTATGGCGATGGCTGGATTCCAACGGCTCGTGGCGATATCGCCGAGGTCCTGCCGAAATTCCGCGAGATGGTGAAGGAGGCTGGCCGCGATCCGGCGTCCATCGAAATCAGTGTATTCGGCCTCGGCGAGGATCTCGACCGGGTGAAGCGTCTCGCCGAGATGGGTGTCGCCCGAATCGTCCCGATGTTCCCGCCCGAGAAGGTGGACACGGTGCTGCCGATCGTGGATCGGTGGACGAACATCATGCGGCAGGTCAACCGCTCATTCTGACCGACATTGATCGGCCTTCTTCGAGGGCGGCGATCTGGGCTTCGGTCAACAAGCTCCCATTCCCGGCCTGCGTTCGCGGGAGTGCCAAAGGTTTTCCGGCCACGCTTGCTGTTGACCACCATCGCGGCGAAGGCCACGACCGCAGTTTCGGCGCGAGCCCTCGACGAAGGAGCAGACGGACAGGTTGAGAGAAAACTGTTGCCGAGCCGATCGGTTGGATTAAAGATAAAATTTGTACAAAATTAAAAATAATTCGCACAAAAACGGCGAACCCACTGATCCTGCAAGGGAGGGTCCGGCAGATGAGAAATCTGTTTCCAAAGGCTTTTTTGGCGACATGGATCGCTATCGGCGCTCTGTGCCCTGGCGGGTTACGCGCCCAGGACGCGCGCTTTGTCCAGACCAATCTGGTCTCGGACATCCCGGGCTTGGCCACGATCACCGATCCCCAACTCGTCAATCCTTGGGGGATTTCGCACAGCAACACGAGCCCGTTCTGGGTTTCGAACCAAGGGACCAATACGAGCACTCTCTATACCGTTACCGACAAAACAACCGTTACCAAGGTCAACATCAACCCGCCGACCGGTTTCGTCGCGATCCCGACAACGGGAGCAGGACCACAAGGACCGACGGGTCAAGTGAACAGCACCAGCACTTCGTCGTTTCCGGTGAAAAATGGCGGAGATGGGAATCCTGCGCATTTCATCTTTGCCAATTTGAACGGGACCATTTCGGCCTGGGATACCGGGCCGACGGCCTTTATCCAGGTCACGACCCCGGGGCCGTTTACACCGGGTTGGCGATCAACGGCGCACAAACGCAGCTTTATGCCGCCAATGACGCGGGAAGCGGCAGTGTCGACGTCTTCGACAGCAACTTCAACCCGGTCAGCCTCGCGGCTGGCGCATTCGTCGACCCCTTGCTGCCGGCTGGGCTTGTTCCGTTCAACGTGCAGGACATCAGCGGCTTCGTGTACGTAGCCTATGCACCCTCCGGACGCCCCGCCCAGACCAGCGCCGCGTTGGGTCAAGGGGCCATCGCGATATTTGATGAACAGGGCAATTTCATCAAGCAACTGATCGCCGGCAGCCGTCTCGCGGCGCCCTGGGGGATTGCTTTTGCACCACCCGGTTTTGGGCGGTTCAGCTATGATTTGCTGGTCGGCAATTTCAGCTATCTCCACAGCGAGATCAACGCCTTCAACCCGATCACCAGGAGGCTAGAGGGGACGATTCCGATCGACACCGGTGGCCAGCCGCCAGGCGGTCTGTGGGCAATCGGGTTCGGGGTTGGCGGCAGCAACGGCGATCCCGGTACCCTCTACTTTGCCGACGGGATCAACAGCGAGATGGACGGGCTGTTCGGCGCCATATCCGCGAACGGCCCGCATACCCCTTAATGGCGGCATCGCCTGATGGTGGCGGGCCGCATCGTCCGGCTCGATTACCAGAGGTGGGAGCCGGGCGATCTTCGGATTTGAGCTGGGTCCGCTGCCGCTGGCCCAGACCGGATGGGTTCCGCGATCCACGCCCAAACGGGAACAGTGACCTGCATTCGCTAATCCGCCCATGGAATTTGCGGGGTCGATCGAATGTTTGACTGATCGAGCAATCGACCGGAGATGGCTTATGGACGAAAAGCAGCAACCCGACAAGATTGCAGCGGAGGCGGTTGGCGAAAGGCTTGGCAGTGATCCACCGGACGCCGTGCGGCATCCGGAAATCTCGCAGGAGGAAGTCGCTCGGAAACTGGCGCCAGCGCCCGCACCTCAGGCGAGTGTCGCCGAAAAATCTGCCGAGTCGATGGGCGAACGGGTCGGCGATGCCTACGCGAATACAGGCAGTGACAGGGTTCAACGCAGCGGTAGAGACGTCCAACCTCAGGCAAGCGGCACAATGGATCGCGCGCTGGACCTGGGACGAGATGCCGCGCAAAGCATATCCCGTCAGTTCCAGGAACAGCCCGTCATCATGGCGCTGATGGGCACGGCTCTGGGCTATCTTGCAGGAGCATTGATTCACAGTCGCCGCTAGTCGCGACCCGCTTCGCGAGTTGGCGGTAAGATTGCTGGTAATTGCATGAATACGCGGTCGCGTATAGGTCGAGTACGGCCGAGTGGACGCGGACTGTGGGTCAGGATTGCATCGCCCCGGAATGGGGCTTTGCCTGCAATTGGGCTCCGACCAACTATCAATTTGCCATGTTCGCGTCTTACTGTGACGCTGGTCGGTTGTTCGGGGGTCGGTAGCATTGCACGAGGAAGGAACATCTCGCTGCAGATTTGCTGCAAGAGCAGCAAAGAGAGGTTTGGTAAGGGCTGAGGACGCTTTGCGGGCAGCAAGCCGCTTTGCTGGGCGGCGAAATCACGCTTTGGGATATTACGAAAGGCAAGTCGCCTGATCTGAGCCTGATAAAACGGGGATAAACAGGTCCGGGTGCGCCGCCGGAATCGACGAAGCGTGGCAGAAACGCTTTCGGTAAAACCGTCTCGCCACCTTCTTCGGCGCGTTATCGCTGTGATATGTTGCCAAGATCAGGCCTTGGGACGGAGGTTCAACGATATCATGATCAAGCGGTTTCACGCGCTTTACGTTGGGCAAATCGCACTCGACAATATCGGACTCAACGGCACGCCAGCGAATGACCGGCGCTACTCGAACGAGCGCCTGTCAGAGGTTTTTTTTACCGCGCGCGACGTGGCGCGGGTCATGGACGACGAAGGCTATTACGCATTCTGGACGGCCGAACACCATTTTCAGCGCGAAGGCTATGAGTGCCTGCCGAATTTAATCCAGCTCGGTTTGTGGCTCGCGACCCAGACAAAGCGGCTGAAATTCGGCTGCGCGTTTAACATCTTGCCGATGTGGCATCCGATCCGGCTCGCCGAAGACTATGCGATGGCGGATATCGTCACCGATGGGCGCGTGATCATGGGGGTTGGGCGCGGCTATCACACCCGCGAGGTCGAAACCTTTGGCGCCCCACTGCTCGACACCGATGCTAACCGCGAAATCTTCGAAGAAGGGCTGCAGCTGATGCTGAAGTGCTTCAACGAGGAAGCCTTCCGCCACAAGGGCAGGTTCTACGAATGCCCGCCACCGGTGCCGTACCGAGGCTACCAGCTCGAAGATATCACGATGGTGCCGCGGCCAAAGCATCTGCCGGTCGAGATCTGGATGCCGATCGCCAGCGGCCGTACCATCGACATGATGGCGAAATACGGTCTGAAAGCGATGGTGACCTTGAACGGCGAAAAGATCCTCGACGACGTGATCCGCGCCTTTCACGAAGCCTGCCTGCGACACGGCCGTAATGTGCAGCTGGGCCAGGACATGATCTGGGGGGCGGGTCTTTATCTTGCCGGTAGCCGCGAAGAAGCGATGCGCCGGGTCGAGCCGTCGCATGACGAACGCTATAAATGGTTCGCGCCGTTTGGCTTTGTCCGTTATGCCGACGAACAAGGCCGCACCTGGGGCATGCCTGGAGCGCCGTCGCGGGTGCCGTCACTCGCCGATGGCGTGGCGCAAAAGGCGTGGTTCTGCGGCACGCCAGCCGAGGTCATCGACGGCATCAAATCGATCGAAGCGAAATATCCCGGTCTCGAGGATTTCATGATCCATTGGGCCGAGGGCCTGCCGCCGGAAGAGTTCAAGGAGCAGCTGCGCTGGTTCGCCCGCGACGTAATGCCGGCTTTTACCCGCGGCTAGGCCGGCAGTCGGCAGGCGCCTACAGCTTCTGCACTTCGACCGGCGCAGTCGGGGCCGCAACCGGCGGCGGACCCGAGGGGCCGGCCGAATAGGGTAGCGGCGGAGCTGCGACAACTGGACCCGCCACCTGCGTACCTGGCGGCGCGCCCGGGCGGACTTCGACATAGGAGACAACACGTTTGACGCCCGGGACACGGCGCGCGAGATTGGTTGCGTGATCGAGCTCGGCCTGACTGCGCGCCGAACCGATCAGGTAAACCGAGCGGTTGGCGGTCTCGACCGTGTAATTGACCGATCGAACATTGCTGAACACCAGACGGGAACGCACCTCGGAGCTAATCCATGCGTCTTTTGTCGAATTCCACACCCCTTCATAGGGTGCCACTTCGATCTCGTTATAGACGACGCGGACCCCCGGGATGCCTCTGGCGATCTCGGCGGCTTCCATCTTGCGCTCCGGGTTCGCCGCGGTGCCGGTCAACAGCACCCGGCCTTGATAGACCGTTACATCGATGGTCGGCGAGAGATTGAGATCTGTTTTCATCCACGCGTTCTGGATATTCGTCTTGATCGTGAAATCGCTGGCCGTGCCTTGGACGCCGCGTTCCTGATTGGCGGTATATCCGGCTCCGCCGGCCGCGGCGATCCCACCGACAATTGCCAGCGGGCAACCCGTGAGTTCCGCGGTTAGACCTAAACCCAGCAAAATCCATACGCCGCTGCGCAAAATTGACACCGCTCACCCTCCGCAAAGATGCCGTCACCAAATTCCGACAGCTGGCGACCGTTTCCAACCGCGCGTGTTGTGAGCTGTTGGAGCAACACTGCAGCCGACGCGTAACGGCCAGCAGCTCGGCAGGTGGCTTTCAGATTCGGGTGCCATATCAATCGGCTGTGGGCACGGTGCGAGCCGCCCGGCGGCGGCGGCGCTATCCGTTAGGGCGCCAAGCGTCGTGCCAATGCCGCGGCAGGCGACGTGGTGCGACCAGCATCAGATCGAATCGGATATCGAGGCGGCTGAGATCGGGACGCGCGGTGATCAGCGCTTCGGCGGCCCGGCTGATGCGTCGGCGCTGCCGCGGGGTCACGGCGCTGGCCGCTACCGCGACCTCGGCGCGCGATTTGACCTCAACAATCGCCAGGACCTTACCGCGTTTCGCGACGATGTCGATCTCGCCAGCGGGACAGCGCCAGCCGCGCGCGACAATGTGCCAGCCGTGCAGCCGCAAATGCCACAGGCACAGCCATTCTGCGAAGCGCCCGCGGCGCTCGGCGCGTTGTCGGCGGATGGTGCTGCGTCGATGCGTTCTGTTCATCAATCCCCCGCACGGATCGCCAATGCGCGGCGGTAAAGCGCCTGGCGCGGCAGGCCTGTTTCGGCAGCGAGTTTGGCGGCGGCGTCCCGTACTCCCATTTCCGCGACTGCCTCGCGCAAGCGATCGTCGATCTCGTTTTCCGCGAGCGCCGGCCCCGGCTCCGGCGGGCCGACGACGACGACGATTTCGCCGCGCGGCGGGCCCTCGGCTCGATAATGTTCCGCAAGTTCGGGCAGCGCGCCGCGCCGCACCTCCTCGTGCAGCTTGGTCAGCTCACGGGCCACGGCAGCCGGCCGGGGCCCGAGGATTTCGACCATATCGGCAAGGGTGGCGGCGAGCCGGGGCGGCGCTTCATAAAAAATCAGCGTCGCCTCGAGCGGCGCCCAGCCGGCGAGCACCTTCCGCCGCCCCCCTTGCTGACGTGGCAAAAAGCCGGCGAACAGAAACGGGTTCGGCGGCAATCCCGACAGGATCAGCGCCGTCAATACCGCCGACGGGCCAGGTGCAGCGGTCACCGGCAGGTGCTCGGCGAGCGCCGCACGCACCAATTTGTAGCCCGGATCAGAAATGAGCGGCGTCCCGGCGTCGCTGACCAGGGCTACGCGTTCGCTGCGCCGCAAGGCGGCAAGGATGGTCGGCCGAGCCACCTCGGCATTGTGGTCGTGATAGAGCTCGAGCCGTGCTTTTATCCCGTGATGGACGAGCAGCTTGCGGGTTACGCGCGTGTCCTCGCAAAAGATATGATCCGCTCCGCGCAGCACCGCCAATGCCCGCAGACTGATGTCGCCAAGATTGCCGATCGGTGTGGCCACGAGATGAAGGCCGGGCGACGGCAGAGCGGCCGCGGCCGGTCGCGAGTCCCACTCGGGTTTACTCTGGTCAGGAGCGCCATTAGGCTCGCGCAGCTTCTGCTTCCCGCCCGAGGTCGCTTGTGCCGAGTCGTTGTCTCCCTCGCCTCGCCTCACTCTTGGCCGCTCTTGCCATGCTTGCAGTCCTCGCCGCCTGCATGCCCGAACCGATGATAACGGCCCCACTGGCGCCGCCGCAACCACCCTGGGGGCCACAACCGCCCTATGGTCCGCCACCACTGGCGCCGCAACCCCCCGCGGCACCAACGACGGCTCCATCCGGTCCGGCCAAGATCGCGCTTTTGGCGCCGCTGTCGGGACCGAATGCCGGGCTTGGCAAAGCAATCCTCGACGCGGCTCAGATGGCGCTGTTCGAGAGCGGCAACGACCAGCTGACACTGTTGCCGCGCGACACCAAGGGCACACCCGCGGGTGCCAGCGAGGCCGCGCACTCAGCTCTCGATGCCGGGGTCAAGTTGATTCTGGGGCCGCTGCTGGCGCCCGAAGTCGAGGCGGTCAAGCCGCTCGCCCGCGATGCTCAAGTCAATGTCATCGCCTTTTCGACGGTCACCGAACTTGCCGGCGACGGCATGTATCTGATCGGCTTTTTACCGCGGCAGGAGGTCGTCCGCGTGGTCGGCTATGCCCGGCAACGCGGGATCGCTCGTTTCGCGGCGCTGGCGCCAAACACCCCATACGGACATTTGATGGCAGACGCGCTGCGCGAAAGCGCTGCCTCGACGGCCGCTACAGTCACCAAGGTTGCGTTCTTCGATCCAAGCTTGAGCGACCTGTCGACGGCCATCGCGGTGGTGTTGCCGAGTGGAGGCGCACAACCGGCCGCTGTAGAGGCTGGCAACATTCCGGCAGCGGCTGCGCCGCCACCCGCAGTACCGAGTTTTGACGCCTTGCTGCTGCCGGAGGGCGGCGACCAGCTCAAGGAAATCGCGCGCAAGCTGGCCTCTGCCGGGCTCGACAGCAAGGCAACGCGGCTTCTCGGCAGCGGCTTGTGGGACGTACCCGACATCGGGACCGACCCGACGCTCGATGGCGGGTGGTTTGCCGCTTCGCCACCCGATGCCCAGCAGGATTTCGAGCGACGCTTCCAGGCGACCTATGGCCGCGAGCCGCCCCGGCTGGCCTCGCTCGGCTACGATGCCGCCGCGCTCGCCGCCGCCTTGGCGAGCGGCAAGAGCGGTCCGCCCTTCTCGCGCGACGCGATCCAAAATCCAAATGGGTTCAGCGGCGTCGACGGGCTTTTCCGCTTTCTGCCCGACGGCCTCGTACAACGCGCTCTCGCTGTCCTTGAAGTCGAACCGCAAGGCAACATCGTGGTAAGCCCGGCACCGCAGAGCTTCCAAGATTTCGGCTATTAGCCGGCAAGGAGTCAAAAGCCACGGAGCTGCATGGGATTGTACGTCGTTTGACAAGAAGAAAAGATGATGAGCCGACCAGAGATGTCACGGTAAATACAGTGAGGTTAGTCTCGTACATGATCGACCGGCGATCGCGAAACACACTTCGGCCCTGCTTCCATCAAATGCCGGCAAGGACCTCGCAACGTATCCGACCCTGTTTAGGGTACTGTAATCCTTCAAAGGAAGTTTCCAATTGGCTCTCGTCTTCACCCGAAGCACCATCTTACTGCTTGGGGTTCTGATCGCCGTCGCGCTGCCTGCAACAGCCGGCGACGCCCAGCCGCAATCCCAG
>JAFAOB010000093.1 GCA_019238055.1 Alphaproteobacteria bacterium | reverse complement strand
GTACAAGAAATTCGCCGCATCGCCACCCGGCTCGCGCAACGGCGCATTGAGCCGGCTCATATCATCGCCTGGTCGGCGTGGCGACGGGCCCATCAGGCCGCCGCACAACGCGCACATCTGAAACAAAGAATGCAACTGTAGGGCTAGTTGGGTGTCCAGGCGAGCGCGCGGATCTCGGTGAATTCGCGCGGCAGCTTCCGCCAGGAATCACCGGCATTCTGGCTGGCGTAAAGCTCGCCGTAATGACTGCAGGCGACAACGATTCCGGGATCGGCTGTGTGTGTGGCAAACGCCCAGATCGGCGAGTTCGGCGCGTCCGGTAATGGCAGCTGCTCCCAGCTTCGGCCGCCATCCTTCGAGCGCTGAATCGCGCCAGTCGTGCCCGCTGCACCGTCACCGGTGGCGACAAAGACCGTGTTGGGATCGTCCACTTTCAACGCCAGGCTGCGGCAATAGGGCAGGCTGAAATGCTTGCCGACCCCGAGACCCTGCCAGCTTTCACCCTTGTCGGTGCTGGCAAAGATCTCACGCGGCGTGCTGGTCAGCACGGCCTTGGCGGCCCCAGCGGGGCGCACCGCGACGTCATGGATGTCGGGATCGTTGAGCCCGCCCGCGATCCGGGTCCAGGTCTCGCCGCCATCGAGGCTGCGGCGCACGCCATCGACCTCGACACCGGCCCAGATGATGCGGTTGTCAGAGGGATCGACAGTCAGTGCGGTGACCCGCGGCACCCCGACATTCGGGCACTCCTCGACCATGTCGACGGGCAATTGCCGCCAGTTGCGCCCGCCGTCGCGCGAGCGGAACAAGGCAGCCGGGCGGGTGCCGGCGAACATCGTGTCGGGATTGCTCGGATCGAACGCGATCCTCCACACATCCATCTTGTTCATCGGCGAGTCGAGGCGCTCAAAGCTCTGTCCGCCATCGACGCTCTTGTAGATGCCGTCCTCGGCGCCGGCGAACACCGTGCGCGACTCGCGCGGATGCACCGCAAGTCCGTAGATGCGGCTTTCATTGCCGAGCCCGCGTCCGACCCGGCGCCAGCTCTCGCCGCCATTCGTACTGGTCCAGGCGCCGCTGCCGACGGTGCCGATGCAGATCGTGATGTTTTGGGTCATGTTCCGTTGTCCCAGCCGGTGTGGGAGATATCGATGACGACGCCATCGGGGCCAGCCCATTTCATCTCGAAATTGCGGTGGGTACCGGCCGCCATCTCCATATCGAGGCCGTCTTTTGCGGTCAGCTGCTGGCCGGCTGCCTTTTCGAGCTTCGCCGTCGCCTCATCGAGGTTTTCGACCTCGAAGCCGATGTGATGAATGCCGTCGAAGTTCGGGCCGTGCGCCCCGACATCGGCGTCCTTTTCGGTTTTATAGTTCAGGACCGCGAGATTGATGTAGCCGTCGGTCAAGAACACCGCACCTTGCGAGGCGCGGCGAATTTCGCGCATCCCGAAAGCCTCTTTGTAGAACGCGGCGGTCTTGTCGGGATCTTTGGTCGTCAATGCGATATGTCTGATTCTAGGCACGTCTTTTCCTCCTTGCTCTGCCAGGATCGCCGATCCGGCCGCAGAGCCGCACGGCTCCGGACCGCATCTTTGCAGCGTAATACGGGTCGAGCACGCACGCAAATCCGTCGCAAGCCGTAAAGCAGTGCGGTTGACGCCGACGCTCGCTTTTGCACTCACAAAGTTGGCAGGATATGCCCTTTGTGATATGCTTAAAGAAAAACTAAGCGGGGTTCACTGGTTGTCGGGAGGAAACCGGTTATGGAAACCGTAGCGCGACGCAATTTGATCTTCGGCGCGAGCGCCGGGCTGATACTCGCCGGAGGAGCGGCGGGGAAAGTGAACGCAGCCGGCAAATCCGTTGGCCAAAAATGGATTGACGGGTGGAATTCGACCGATCCGGAAATGTTGGTTGCCGCCTTCACTCCTGATGGGGTCTATGAGGACGTAACCTTCGGTTTGAAGAAAAAAGGGAGTGCCGAGCTCCGGGACCTCCACAAGTTTTTTCACGAGTCTGTTGGCGGGCTGTATGTGAAGCTCGTTTCCACCCATGTCGCCAACGGTTACGGGACGATCGAATGGATATTCGGCGGTCGCGACGTCGGCGTATTCAAGACCGGCAAACCATTCGCGGTGCGCGGGGTCAGCGTGATCGAGGTACGCGGCAATCGTATCTCCCGGAATCTCGACTATTACGATGCGGCGACGATCATGAAACAGGTAGGGAAATTGCCGTCTGCCTAACGACTGGAGCCCTGCAGACCGGCGCCGCCCAGGTCAGAAATACCGGGCGAGATTGGCGCGAATGCGATCGAGCACCGGAACTGCTGGATTGGGGAAGTCGAACGATCGCCCGGTAATGGTCTCGAACACCTCGATATAGAGGCGGGCGGCTTCGGCAATGATTTCGCGCGGGATCGACGGGATCGGATCGCGATAGGGGTCACAGCGCGCTGTCACCCAGCGCCGCACGAAATCCTTGTCGAGGGTTTCGGGCGCCTCGCCGGCTTCGAACCGGCGCGGGTAGCTTTCGGCAAGCCAATAGCGGCTGCTGTCCGGGGTGTGGATCTCGTCGGCCAGCACGATCGCGCCATCCGCGTCAAAGCCGAACTCGTATTTGGTATCGACCAGGATCAAGCCGTGCTTGGCTGCAATGTCGCGCCCACGCGCAAACAGCGCCAAGGCCAGGCGCGAAACCGTTTCCCACTGGCGCGGTTCGAGCAACTCGCGAGAGATGATTTCGTCGGCGGTCAACGGCTCGTCGTGTCCGCCCTCAAATGCCTTGGTCGTCGGCGTAATGATCGTCGCTGGCAGCTTCTCGTTCTCGCGCAGACCATCGGGAAAATGGATACCGTAGATATCGCGCTGTCCCGAGCGGTACATCGGCCAGATCGAAGTCGCGGTCGTGCCGGTCAGATAATCGCGAACCACGATCTCGACCGGCATGATCGACAGTCGCCGGCAAACAAGCACGTTCGGATCGGGATATTCGAGGACGTGGTTCGAGCAGATATCGCGGGTCGCGTCGAACCAGAAGCGCGCGATCTGGGTCAGCACCTGACCCTTCAGCGGGATCGCCGTCAGAGCAATGTCGAACGCGCTCAGCCGATCGCTGGCGATGATCACCCGCCGTCCGTCCGGCAGGTCGTAATTGTCCCGCACCTTGCCGCGGTAGTGGTTCGGCAGGCCGGGGATCGTCGCATCCTCGAGCACCGGCGGGTCCAGGAACAGGGCGTCGTCCATCCCGCGTTCCTACAGCAAATGGCCCGCTGCAAACCACCCCAGCCCAGTGCGCGCTTGA
>JAFAOB010000089.1 GCA_019238055.1 Alphaproteobacteria bacterium | reverse complement strand
ACCTTATCCCGCATCGGCCGGCTCAGGACAGCTGTTACGACGCGATTGCGTGAGACCCTCAGATGGGTCTGTGGCTGTCGGCTGGATGCTGACAGACCGGCACCAAACCTGCCAAAACGCACAAAGTTGCCCGACAGAGTTGTCGTGCGTGGCACAATCATACCAGTCGGAGGAAGAATGACGCTGCCACCAGAACCTAATTCCTATGAAACCAACCTCTATGAAGTCGGGCTCGACAAGAACGCGGCCAATTTTGTCCCGCTGACGCCACTCGGCTTTTTGCAGCGCAGTGCAGCTGTGTATCCGGAACGACCGGCTGTGGTTTATGGCGAGCGCAGCTACAATTGGCGCGAGGCGCATGAGCGGTGCCGACGGCTCGCCGGCGCGTTGGCCGGCCAAGGGGTGGGTCGCGACGATACCGTCGCACTGATGGCGCCAAACCTGCCTGAAGCCTTCGAGGCGCATTTTGGCGTACCGATGGCGGGTGCGGTGTTAAACGCGCTCAACATTCGGCTCGATCCCGAGACGATCGCCTTCATCCTCGCTCACGGTGAGGCCAAAGTGTTGCTGACCGACACCGAATTCGCTCCGGTGATCGCGGCGGCATTGGCCCGGCTCGATCGCAAACCGATCGTGATCGATATTTGCGACGCCGCGGGGCCGGGCGGCGAACGCCTCGGCGAAATCGATTACGAAGAATTTCTCGCCGGGGCCAATCCCGATTTTGCGCCGGTCATGCCGGCCGACGAATGGGATGCGATCGCCCTCAATTATACCTCCGGCACCACCGGCAACCCCAAGGGTGTGGTCTATCATCACCGCGGCGCCTATCTGAACGCGATCGGCAACATCCTCGTCTGGGGAATGCGGCAACATCCCACTTATTTGTGGACGTTGCCGATGTTTCACTGCAACGGCTGGTGCTTCCCGTGGACGGTCACCGCCTTGGCCGGCACGCATGTCTGTCTACGCCGGGTCGAAGCCGCTGCGATTTACGACCTGATCCGCCATCTAGGAGTTACCCATCTCTGCGGCACGCCGGTCGTCATGAATATGCTGCTCAACCCTGGACCCGGTGTCGAGTGCAGGCTCGATCGTCCGGTGGCAATGATGACGGCGGGAGCGCCGCCGCCGGCTGCGGTGATCGAGGGCATGGAGGGCCTGGGATTCCATATTACTCATGTCTATGGGCTGACCGAGGTCTATGGGCCGGCGACAATATGCGCCTGGCATGACGAATGGGATGCGCTGCCTATTCAGGAGCGCGCGGTGCTGAAGGCGCGCCAGGGCGTCAATTACCCGGTGCTCGACGGGCTGATGGTCGGCGATCCGGAAAGTCTCGCACCGGTTGCGGCGGACGGGGCAGCAATCGGCGAGATCTTTATGCGCGGCAATATCGTCATGAAGGGGTATCTGAAAAATCCGCGCGCCACCGGGGAGGCCTTTGCCGGCGGTTGGTTCCACACCGGCGATCTCGGGGTGGTCCATCCTGACGGCTATATCGAACTGAAGGATCGCTCAAAGGACATCATCATCTCAGGCGGCGAGAACATTTCGACGGTTGAAGTCGAAAACGTGCTTTATCGCCATCCGGCGGTGCTGGAGGCCGCCGTCGTCGCCCGCCCCGATCCGATGTGGGGCGAGACTCCATGCGCCTTTGTCACGCTGAAGCCCGATACCAGCGCCACGGCAGAGGACATCATCGCCTTCTGTCGCGATCACCTCGCCCGGTTCAAAGTGCCGCGCACCGTCGTGTTCGCCTCGCTGCCCAAGACTTCGACCGGCAAGATCCAGAAATTCGCGTTGCGCGAACAGGCGAAGGCATTACCGTGAGAATATCCCGGATATGGTCGAGCGCCGATCACACCGATGCGAGGGCCTCTCCGATCCGGCGCCAATCCATCACCTGCTGCGGCCACGGGCGATTGATGAGCCCGAGCGGGCTGCAATGGCCGACGGCGAATACCCGCGTTTGATCTTCCGAGACCCAACCGCAGCCGGCCGCCACCGAAATCGGCCGGGGTGCCTGCGCTAACCGAAAAGCCTGCCGCGCTGCCCGCCAACCGCAATTGCCCATTCCGATCACGACAGGCGGCTTTAACCACGCGAGAAGCGGGAGCAGATGTCTTGCCGTGCACGTCGATATCCAACTGGCCCGTACCGGCCCGCTCATCTTTCCCTGTTTGAGGCATAGGACCGAATTTGTCAGAAACACTGGCGCATCTACGTCTAATTCTCGAGGATGTTTTGCCCGAATGCCGGCTTCGGCCAGAAGCTTCCATAAATTTTCATTGGTCTTGTTGTCGGGCTCGTCGCGGCCGCGATTGCGGACAAAATAGTCGACATTACCGAAATCCTGACCGATGACGAGCAACTTGGGAGTTTTATGGCCGAGCCAGAGCTCCCAATGGCTAATTACATCAGAGTCATATTCGAATTCGGCGCAACTGCGAATGCTGCCTGGATCGCGCTCGACGCAAATCCGGCAGGCTTTGCGAGCCGCAACCAGCGTGTCGTAGTCCCTCATTCTGTTCCCTGCAGCGCGACCGGCCGCATCTCAACAAGCCGTTGCGACCGGAACTCGCCAAGGGTCTGCTTGGTTAGAGCAAGTGTTCATTCCTGGCGGACATCCCTCCCTTCCCGCCAGGCCAGCCCTTGCCCCGCTTAGGCGGGGCTTCTTTTTCCGAGATATCGTTGAGCTTCAGTCGATGTACAGGCCATTACGATAACGCGGATTGCCAAGTCGCCTTTCGAGATCTTCCGCCAATCGGTCGTAGCTCTGCGCGACCAGCGTCATCGTCTCCCGAGCCGGTTTCGAGGCAAACGCTTCTGCTTCGGCGCGCAGCTCTTCGGCTGTCAGCCGCCACCAGCAAACCTGTTCCATCGTCTCCCGACGCTGTGGTCTTTTGGACCTGACCAGACCGCCATTTGGTCCAGCAAAGTGTCGCTTGAACGCCTCGGCCTCCCGTTCATCGCTGAACTCGGCCTCGATGGTCACGGTCTGCGGTTGCAGATCGTAATGAAACCGGGATGGGGTCAGTCTATGAGCATCGAGCCATGATCGCATGCTGGTCATTTGGGCCGATAGGCTGATCGTCCCCCGGGGCAGCCTGAGGGTCACGGTAGGCATGTCCGGTCTCCCTTACTTCTACCGTCAACCAACTATAACACCGATCATCAAAACAAAATAGACACGTTGCAAGAGGAAAAGGGCCCCCTTCTTATGCTCCTGATCGCTGCCTCAACCAGCTACTCTAAAGGGCTGGACACGAAATTGCCGGCCAGTTTTTGTCAACCTCGATCGCGCCGCGGCATCGGCCGCGAGCGTCGCAAACCCCACTGAACCGAGGCTGACGTTGCGGTTGCCACGCTTCGAGGGCTGGCGCATCATGAGCCGCCTCGACCGGGTCGGAGGGATCACGCCCCATGAGCCTCTCAACGCAAAGCCTTTCGCCAAACCTGCCGCCCGACACGCAGCGCGAGATGCTGCGCCGGATGCTGACGATACGCCGTTTCGAGGAACGCGCCTCGGACGACTACCGCGCCGGCAAGATCTACGGCGTCGTGCACTGCTATATTGGTGAGGAAGCGGTCGCCGTGGGCGTCTGCAGTGCACTCGATCGCGGCGACCGGATCATCTCGACACATCGCGGCCATGGCCATTGCATCGCGAAAGGGGCCGACCTTAACCGCATGATGGCCGAACTCTACGGACGGCAAACCGGCTATTGCAAGGGCAAGGGCGGCTCGATGCATATCGCCGATTTCGGCATCGGCATGCTCGGCGCCAACGGAATCGTCGCGGGCGGGATCGCGATTGTGACCGGCGCCGGCCTTGCGGCACAGATGGAGGGCAAGGGCGGCGTCGCGGTTTCCTTTTTCGGCGACGGCGCATCGAATGCGGGGCCGTTCCACGAGTGCCTCAATATTGCGGCAACCTGGAAGTTGCCGATGCTCTACGTGTGCGAAAACAACATGTACGCCGCGCAAACCCCGGCCGCCGCGACACACGCGCTGAGCGATGTGGCGGCCCGCGCAGCCGGCTATGGCATTCCGGGGGTCGTGGTCGACGGCAACGATATCTTTGCGGTTTATCAGGCGGCAAACCGTGCCGTCGATCGGGCGCGGTCGGGCGATGGCCCAACCTTGATCGAGTGCAAAACCTATCGCTGGCGCGCCCATACCGAGCGCCGGGGGCAACCCGATCTCCGCGACCCGGCGGAGGTCGAAATGTGGAAGAGCAGGGACCCGATCGCGCAGCTCGAGCATCAGCTGCGGGAGCAGGGTTACCTCGACGATACCGAGCTGCAGGCTGTCGAACGCGACATTATGGGTGCGATCGAGGCTGCCGTTACCTTTGCCGAAGCGAGCCCCTTTCCGTCACCCGAGCAGGCGACCGACGACGTCTTTGCGGCCTGATGAAGGATCGGACAATGCGAGAGCTGACCTATAACGAGGCTGCGGTTGAGGCCGTTGCCGAGGAGATGCGGCGCGATCCCAAAATTTTCTACATGTCGACCGACCCGATCGGGCCGCTGCTGCGCGAGTTTGGCGCGGAGCGCGTCAGGGCAACGCCAATCACCGAAGCGGCATTGACCGGCATGGCGATTGGTGCTGCCGGCTCCGGCTTTCGCCCGATTGTCGACTGGCGTCAGGTGACGTTCTGCTTTGTAGCGATGGATCAGATCGTCAACCAGGCGGCAAAGATCCATTACATGTTCGGCGGCCAGGTCAGCTTCCCGATCCTTTACCGGGCCGCGGTCGGCGGCGGCGGCCAAGTTGCGGCACAACACTCGCAATCGCCCTATTCGATGTTCATGAATGTGGCAGGGTTGAGGATGTTCCTGCCGTCGACGCCGCACGACATCAAGGGGCTGATGAAGACGGCGATCCGCGACAACAACCCGGTCATCTCGTTCGAGTCGAGCCGATTGATGACGCGCAAGGGGCCCGTGCCGGACGAGGACTACACGATCCCGCTCGGCCAGGCCGACATCAAGCGCGAGGGCAGTGACGTAACGGTCGTGGCCCTTGCCTGGCTTGTGCACGAGGCGCTCGCCGCGGCCGAAGAACTCGCCCAAGAGGGTATCTTGGTCGAAGTCGTCGATCCGCGCACACTCGTGCCGCTGGATGCCCAGACGATCCGCACCTCGGTTCAGAAAACCGGTCGGCTCGTCATTGCCGACGAAGCGGGGCCCACGGCCGGCTTCTCGGCCGAAATCGCCGCGGTCGTCACCGAGGACGGGGCCACCTTTGCGCAGCTCAAGGCCCCGGTAAAACGAGTCTGCGCCTTGCAGGTGCCGATCCCCTACAGCCCCGTCCTCGAAAACCACGTCTTCCCGGACCGCCAGCGAATTATCACCGGGATCCGCGAGGTGCTGCACGGACGGCGGTCCACCGCAGCGGCGTGAACGCGGAGACTGGCGCGGGCGACCCGAAACCTCATTTTCTAGCCGCCTGCCCTATGAGCCATGCTCACCGAAGCCGGTTGGCTCTGCCGCAGCTTGGTTTTCCGGTCACTTGGCAAGGACATCGTTTCCCATCAGCTGTTCGAATTGACCGGGTGCCGATAGCCATCGTCGCAGAGAATTGAATTCGAACCCGGGCACCTTGCCGGCGAAAGCACGCAGCAGACGAGCCGTCATCGGATAGTCGCTCGGTCCGTATGCAGCGATATCTGCTGCAAGATCGAGTTCGTGTTCAAGCACAACATCAAGCAATGCAATGAAATCTTCGATCGTTGTCGCCGGCGCATCCCGTATTGCAGCAACAAGGGACGTAATTTCAAGCAGGAGCTTGGCTTGGCGCTGGCGTGCTGCTTCTCGGTCGAACGCGTCAACTTTGCCGGAATCGATCGCTGTGGCGAGTTGATGCTGTTCATTCTCGAGCTTGACCCACTGCTTATGCAGTTCAGCGACCGAAGGGTGCAGTGTCTTGACCACGTCTCGCCTCCCATGGTCGGAGTTGAAGGACTGCGACCGTTCGACGATACGAAAGAATAGGCTGACTACACGTGCTGGCTGCCGTCAAAAAATCGTCCCAATTTCTGAGCTGGCACATGTTCTTATTGATGGTCACAGCGCGGATATGGCGACAGGTCGTACATTCGCAGTGTGGAATATTGTGGGTGGACGGATCGCCGTAGCAGCCTTAAAGACGTAATCGTCGATTTATATGAGCAACGTGGTCGAGCGTTTGCCCGCGAGGTGGATTGCCACGTCTTATCGTATTATGATGTGCAGAGGCCCTCGCTCATTGTATTCGAAAACCCAGGCATCGCGGTCGGCCTGCAGCTCGTCGATCGTCCGGTCGATCTTCTTGCGGAACGCGATCCGATAGAACTCGTCCAAGATCGTGCGATGAAAGCGCTCGCAGATGCCGTTTGTTTGCGGGCTCTTGGTTTTGGTGCGGCTGTGATCGATGTCCTCGACCGCGAGATAGAGCTCGTACTCATGGCTTTGGGTGCCGCAGAACGCGGTGCCGCGATCGGTCAGCACGCGCGACAGCCGGATGCCATGCTCATCGTAAAACGGCACCACCCGATCATTGAGGATCTTGGCCGCGGTGATCGGGGTTTTGCGGTCCCTCGGGTCGCGGCGTTGCCGCGCCCAAGGACAGGCGCCGAGCTTGGCGAATGCGACCTTGGCATAGGTGTCGATGAAACTCTGCTGATAAATCCGCCCGACCCCTTTAGCGTGCCGACATAAAACGTGTCCCGGCCTGCGCCCATAGGCGCTAAAAATTTGGCTTGCATCGCGGCAGCATCCCGGATTCAACCATGGGATGACTCCCGATTTGCTGCTGACCGACGACTGGAACCGTACCATCGAGCGCCTCGGTGGACCCGAGGCACTGGCGGCCGCGGCGCGTGA
>JAFAOB010000087.1 GCA_019238055.1 Alphaproteobacteria bacterium | reverse complement strand
TCTTCGCCCGCGTGCGCAGCTTCGCTTACAACATTCTACGACGCAATCAGAACGATACATTCAATCAGGACAGATACGCCGCCGCACTCGGTGGTCTCGACGCAGTATTCGCGCTGACTGTCAGTTAAGAGCGTTGAACAGCCCTGGGTCGGAGCAGGAACAGCGACAAAATTTTACACCAGCAATCGCTCGAAGAAAAGGTCGGGCGGCACCGGAGAACCGTCATCCGGCAAGGGACAGCGCCACAGCCCTAATTGCCTTCCTCGCTCGTCGATAATGTAGCACGGGTGAAGATGCATGATGGCATTGGGTGTGCTGGAAAGCCATTGGCGCAGCTCGGCACATCTATTCGGCTGCCAGACATCGTCTTGATGAAGGATACATATCTGATTGGATCGCGCCTGCTTGACACCCAAATTTGCTTTGGCCGTCCAGGGCCCCAGATCGAGACGGCGTTCGACGAGAATGTTCAGCCGATCGCGAAAGCTCCCGGCAATATCTAAACTCGCCTCGGTGGCGCTCGCGTCGATCACGATGACCTCAATCCCATCATCCTGCTGATCCACAATCGATTGAAGCGCCGTGCCGAGCCAGCGCTCGCCATCATGCGAGGGGACGATCACCGAAAGCCAAGGCTTCTGCATCGCTTTTTCCCGGTCATCTACCAGGACTATACTCACGGCTGGAGCGCTGAAGCGGAGTTGGCGCTGGTAAGGCCAACCCAAGTCGTACGAGTTTAACGTTTGGTATCCATCTTTTCTTTTTCGTTATGCCCGCGAAAGCGGGAAGCCAGGCAACCGACGGTGTGTGCGAGGCCCTGGCCCCCGCTTCCGCAGGAGTGACAGAGAAGAAAAGGTGGAATCATCCGTCTGGTTCGCACTACATCGATATTTTCCGCTTGACCAAATATGCGGGGCCCTTTTTGGATCAGGGTATGGCCTTGCCGGCCGTTAACATGAATGATAGCCGGGGCTCGCAGTGCAGCCCTGATCGGAAGTTCGCTCCACGGCTGACCCTAAAGTCGGTATTTGCACCTGTCGCTTTATGAACATTTTGTCAAGATGTTGACAAAGGATCTGAAACACGATTGATCGCGCGTTCAAGGCTGGAACAGGATAACACCTCATCGGCAAAATTCTGAGCACAAGCATACGCCTGCTGATCACGGGCGGGTTGGTGGCTTTGCTGATCGCGCGGCTCGATCTCGATCGGGCCGCCGCTCTTATGTTTGGCGCGTCGCTGCCGGTGATCACAGCGACGCTCGTTGCGCTGTCCGCAGCCAATCTGGTCGTGGCACTACGTTGGCATCTAATTTTATCGGCCGTGGAGCCTTCGCCTGGGCCCGGCGCGCTGCTGAAGCTCGTATTTGTTGGTCTGTTTTTCAACCAAGTGCTACCCACCGGAATCGGCGGCGATGCCGTGCGGGCGTGGCGCTGTACCAAGCTCGGCATAGCCCTCGGACCGGCGATCAGGAGCATTTTGCTTGATCGAGCCACCGGCTATTTGGTTCTCGTGGCCGTCTATGGTGCAGCACTACCGAGCTTGTTGCGGGTGTTGCCGCAGGCGAGCGAGCGGATCAGCGTCGCAATCGTGTTCGGCGTCGCGTTGCTGGCGCTTATCGTGCTGGTATCGCTCGACCGGATGCCTCGGATTATGCTGCAATTTCGGTTTATTGAGCCATTGATCGCGTTGGCGCGCGAGAGCCGGCGGCTGCTTATGCGGCCCCGGCGCTGCAGTGCTATTATGAGCTTGTCGCTGTTGTCGATCGGTTGCTTGATCTTCGCGTTCAAATTCGCGGCTGACAGCGTACACAGCCATGTTTCACCGGTAACCTGGTTGATGGTGGTTCCGCCGGTCACCTTGATCCAATTGGTGCCGGTATCGCTGGCCGGTTGGGGGGTGCGCGAAGCGGCTCTGGTGGTGGCGCTCGGTGCGTTCGGTGTACCAGCCGAGGCAGCGCTGGCAACCTCGGTCATGATGGGGTTATGTTCAATCCTGTCCGGCCTGCCGGGGGGGCTGATCTGGCTCTGTGACTGGGATATTTCGCCAGTACGCCTCACTCCGATCGATAACGCAGCAGAACGGCGGTGACAGGGAAGATCACTACAGCCAATCTCGAGTCCTCGCAGGCGTGCGCTTGGTTTTGTCGTTTTCGAGACGGTGAAGAGGCTGACCCGCGGCGGCAACCGGTACGCGCTATAGGCGCGAATTAGGATAACAATCCCATATGCTGAGGTCCGAAACCCGCCATTTGCCCGTTGTCACCGAGCAATCGCTTGGCAGGCGATGGCCCACCAGGCTCGGTTTCGCCATTCTGATTGTAGTTGCTGCTGTCTACTATTTGTTCTTATTGAGCAACGGCACCTTGCAACTTTTCGCGCCGGAACTTCTAGACAAAGTATTTGACAGTATGATGGCGCATTTGCTGCACGGCGAATTCAATGTCGATCCGAAGGCGATCGGCTTCGAGGCATCGGTTAGACATGGAAAAACATATACCTATTTCGGGGTATTCCCAGCGCTGTTGCGATTATTGGTCTTGCCATTCACTAATCTTGCCCGGGCCCATCTTGCGCGACTGTCGTGCCTCGCCGCCACCGTCATTTTCGTTGCTCTGCAATTGCGAACACTGCTCCTCGTCCACCACAGTTTGCCCGATGCGAGCCGCAGACCCGCTTTTCTTACTATAATGATCGCCGCGACCTTGTTCAGCGGCCCCCAGATTTATGTGCTCGCCTTCGCCGAGGTCTATGATGAGGCGATCCTGTGGGCGGTCGCCATGGCGGCGGCGTTCAATCTGATCGTGTTGCGGGCGGCATTCGGGCGCGGGTTGCGCAATTCCGACCTGATGTGGCTGGCACTTTTCGCGGGGCTCGCCCTGAACACGCGTGGTTCGATTGGCATCGGGCTCTACATAGCCATGTTTTTGCTGCTGGTGCGGGAGGGCTGGCGCCGGCACTGGCCAGAGCGCCCGCTATTGGCAACCGGGAGAGGGGTACGGAGTGCGATAGCGGGCTTGGCGTCCGATGCCGGCATCGTCCTGCCGCTCATCATTCTGGGGTTGCTGGCCATTGCGGTCGGCGTAATCAATTACGGGCGCTGGGGCAGCCCTTTTGGGTTTGGCGGCAACGCCCAAAACTACAGGCTGCTGGCGCGCGATCCGGACGCAGTCCGGATGTTCGATACTTATGGTGTATTCAATCTCGGCCGGGTATGGATCGGCGCCCTCTATTACGCCACCGGTATTCCGTGGTTGTTGAAGAGCATTCCGCCTTTCGCTGAGTTTCTTCGCGCTCGATACTTCCGCATCGAGGCACCGCCGATTACCCCGATATTGACCAATCCTTTGACAATCCTGCTTGCCGGCATCGGCCTCTATCGGTTGTGGTGGAAACCGGATCTGCGGGCCGAGGGCGGAGCAGTCCTGCGAATGACGTTGATTGGGCATGCTGTTACGATCATTATTCTTCTTGCATTTTTTGCTCTTACGTTGCGCTATCGGCTCGATTTTGCGCCGTTCATGACTTTGGCCGCTTTCATTGGATACCGTTCGTTTTGTTTGATGACGGCCGAAATAGGCGAAGTCCGCTACAGACGGCTCCGAGCGGCTGCGATCGGTCTTTGTGTCCTCGGCATTCTCTTCAGCCACTATGTTTTGATCCTGCACAAGGCCTGGAGCATGGGGTTGCCAATGTCGGTCAGGCTATCGCTTCGGCCGTTCCTGCCATCAACTTACCTGCCGGTACCCGCTCCTTATTAGGGGGTCTAGTCACCGAGATAGTCAATATCCTGGAGCTTCAAACGTTTGTTTGCTGACCCTCGGTTCGGCCAGGCGCTTCTTTTACGTGCCTGTGTGAACTCGCATGACAGCTGATCCCTACGTGACCACGGAAGCAGGTACCGCTCGCGCGGGAATCAGTGGATGGTTGGTCGCTGGTCTTTTTGTCGTCTGTGTCGGACTAGCGGTGCTGCCGATCTTCAGTCACCGCTTCCTCTCTATCAACGACTATCTCAATCATCTCGCGCGCAGTGATGTCTTACTCTATTATAATAGCAATGTTGGGTTTTCGCGATTTTATATTCCTCACTGGCGGATACTGCCAAATCTGGCGCTGGATCTTTGGGTTTTTGGGTTCGGTCGAATTCTCCCGGTTGAGTTGGCTGGTAAGCTGTTTGTTGCCGTCACCCTCGCAATCGTGCTGGGTGGCGTCATTATCCTGCATCGAATAGTCTTCAATAAATGGTCTTTATGGCCCTTTCTTGCCGTCGTGCTCCTTTACAATCGGCTATTGCTGGTTGGCGTCGTCAATTATTTGTTCGGTATCGGCTTATGGCTGCTGGTTTTCGCGCTATGGATTAAGCTCCGCCAAAGACATCCGCTGATTCGCGCTTCCCTGTTATCATTGGGCGCACTTGCCGTCTTCTTTGCCCATCTGTTTGCATTCGGAGTTCTGGCGGTGACCATCGCTGCCGACGAGCTTGTCGTCTTTATCACGGGCCGTCGATCCTTTGCAAAGCGGGTCGTTGACCTTTTTACCGCCGCTCTCCCATTTCTTCCTGCGATCGCGCTGCTCGTCTTATTTGCGCCACACAGCACCAGTTCAGCGGTCATCAGATACCGCGACCTGTGGACGCGGATTTTAGCATTCGCGGCGCCGATCCTGTATGACTGGCGTATCGAGGCCATCTGTTACTTTGCCTTGGGCGCATTGCTCTTGGGGACAGTGCTAACGGGGGCAATCCGCTTTGATCGACGGTTGGCGGCCGGCGTCATCGCCCTTTTTGTTATACAGTTCTGTATCCCGAATGTGATCATGACGGCGGAGGGGGCAGATCGCCGGATCCCGATTCCGATGATGCTGCTTGCAATAGCCGCAACCGATCCAAACAAAGCCTCTCGCCAGCAATGCCTTGCTTTAGTATTAACCACAGGCGCGATTTTTGCTTTTCGTATCGCTGCAGTTGAAGACCGTTGGTCGCGCGATCAGCCGGCCTATACGGCTGCTTGGGACGCTCTGTCTAAAATCCCTCCGGGGGCGCGGGTGGCAACGGCGTTTGCCCCTGACGTTTTCGACAGTTTCTCGACCCCGGAGATTGCGCTTTACTATCTTCCGGTATGGCGGGTCGTGCCGCAGGGCGGCTTTACGCAAACCCTGTTTGCTTCGCCGACCCAGCAGCCGCTTGTCCTCACCCCTGAATATGCGAGCCTCGCTGCCGCGACCTCCGCGAGCGACATCTGGCAGGCATTCGTCAGCGGACTTGGCGCCGCCTGTAGACCGGCGCCCAAAATCGTCGCGGCGATACACAATTACGACTACGTCGCCTTTGTCGGCCGCAGAAAATTCCTTGTCTGTCGTAATCCGCTCCTTCGCCCGATGACCGGTGGTCATTATGTGCAAGTTTTTCGTATTACCCCGGGCCGGTAAACCGGTATTGGGTGGACGAAAGGTCTACAGCGGCGCGTTCGGAAGTTCGGCGTTGATGATTAGGCGACGAATTTCATGTAGATCGGGAACGACTAAGGAGCAGAGCGCCCGAATCTCCTCGGTCGGTTCGATAAGGTCGGGTACCATTACCGTCATCATGCCAGCCGCAGATGCTGATCGGACACCGTTGAGGGAATCCTCTAAAGCCAAGCATAGCTGAGGCTCGACACCGAGCCGTTCCGCGGCCTTTAGAAAAGGATCGGGCGCGGGCTTTCCGGTTTCGTAGTCATCGTGTCCGACGATCTCGTCGAAGCGACCCGTAAGGTCGTGGGTGATCAAATGACGTTCGACGGTCTTCCGGGACGAAGACGTAGCGATGGCGCGCGGAAGGCCGAGTTGATCTAGGGCCTGTCCTCAATTGAGCCAAATGACTGACGCGGCGAGATAAATGGCGGCGAGGAAGTTGCGGCTGGTCTTGTCGTAGCGCGTGGCGATGGCGCGAAACTGCTTGAGCCTGGCGAAGAAGTTCTCAATCAGATGGCGCG
>JAFAOB010000404.1 GCA_019238055.1 Alphaproteobacteria bacterium | reverse complement strand
GGTCGTCCTTGGAAAGACGGGCAAGCGCGTCGCCATTCATCGAAGCGTGGAATCACGACCACTATCCCGTGTCAACCATATCTATCGCCGCGGCCGCGCATCGGCCACCAAATAGGCCCTACCTCAGACCACCTGAGCAGTTACGATCAGTCGAGTTTCTGCTCTGCCCAATTAACATCTTTGTCCTCTTATCTGCACTCCAGACATAGAATTCGCAGGAACTTCCATCAATTTGACCAACTATGAAATGGATCTGTACTTGTGTAGCCCCCTGCGGAATCTGGGCCGTCGGTAACGGCATTTATATCCTCCCTCACAACCGTCATGCCTTGTGTGACGACGGTTGTGGAGAAATCCCTGATTCCGGTCATAATGTCAATGTAAATCGCGTAAAACGCGGAGACGATTGCTTGACATCAAAACTTTGGCAGGGTCAGGTATCGGTGTCTCGAAGGACGAGGCCGGTAATAGAGGTTCAAGGACCGGGGGAGGGATGGATTACAACAATTGCCGCAGCCTGCCGGCGATGTTCTTCGAACAGGCCGAGCGGGGCGGTGACCGGCCGTTTTTGTGGGCCAAGCGCGGCGGTCGCTACGAGCCGATCAGCTGGGCTGTCGCGGCCCACGACGTGCGACGGCTGGCGCATGGCTTGACCGAACTCGGCATCGGCCGCGGCGACCGGGTAGCGCTGGTCGCCGAGAACCGCCCCGAATGGGTCATCGCCGATTTCGCGATTATGAGCGCCGGTGCGATTACCGTGCCGGCCTATGTCACCAACACCGTCGAGGACCATCGCCACGTCTTTGCGACGAGCGGCATCAAGGCCGTGATCGTCTCGCGGCCGCCCTTGTCGGCACGCGTGCTGGCGGCGGCCAATCAAGCCGAAACCGTCAAGAGTGTTATTGCGATCGAACCCGCCGCGGGACAGGCGAGTGCGGTCGACTTGTTGGCATGGAACGACCTGTTGGCGCAAGGCGATGAGACGGCCGCCAAAATCACAACGCGCGTCGCCGAACTCGCGCCGGATGACATCGCCTGTCTGATCTTCACCTCAGGCACCGGCGGCATCCCGAAAGGAGTAATGACCACCCATCGCAACATTCTGTCCAATTGCCGCGGTGCTTTTCGTCTGCTCGAAACGCTCGGGCTCGGCGACGACGTGTTTTTGAACTTTCTGCCGCTGTCGCATTCCTATGAGCATACCGCCGGGATGATGTTCCCGACTTCGCTCGGCGCGCAAATCTACTTCGCCGAAGGCGCGGAGACCCTCGCGGCCAATCTGCTCGAAGCGCGGCCGACAATCATGACCGCCGTGCCGCGGCTCTATGAAACGATGCATCGCCGCATCATGCTCGGGGTCGAGCGCAAGGGAAAAATCGCCCGCAGGATGTTTGGCAAGGCTGTCGAAATCGGCCGCAAACGCGCCGGGGAGGCGGCGCCGAACCTGACCGACCGCCTCGTCGATCCGCTGCTCGACAGGATGGTGCGGGAGGATTTGCGCCGGCGTTTTGGCGGCCGGCTCAAGGCGATGGTATCGGGCGGCACGGCGCTGAACCCGGAGATCGGCAGCTTTTTTCTGGCGCTCGGTGTCAGATTGCTGCAGGGCTACGGCCAGACCGAGGCTGGACCGGTCATTGCCTGCAACCGGCCAACGCGGATCAAGATCGATACGGTCGGCCCGCCGCTCGATGGGGTTACGGTGCGCATTGCCGAAGACGGCGAGATCCTGGTGGCGGGCGATAATGTCATGAAGGGCTATTGGAACGACCCGCAGGCCACGTCGCAAGCGCTGGTTGACGGTTGGCTCCACACCGGCGATGTCGGCCAGATCGATCAAGACGGTTATATCCGCATCACCGACCGCAAGCGCGACTTTATCAAGAATTCGGGCGGCGAGATGATCTCGCCGGCGCGGGTCGAGGGCTATTTGACATTGGAGCCGGAAATCGCACAAGCAATGGTGTTTGGCGACCGCCGGCCTTACCTGGTCGCGGTGCTGGTTCCGGATGCCGAGTTCATCGCAAATTTTGCCGCCGGAAACAGAACGCCCACCGACCTCGCGGCGCTTGCCGCCGATCCGCGGTTTACCAAGGCGATCGGAGAGGTGGTCGCGCGGGTCAATCGCAGCTTGTCGCCGATCGAGCGCGTCCGCCGGTTTGTCATAGCGAGCGAACCGTTTACGATCGCCAACGGCCAGATGACGCCGACCCTTAAGGTCAAGCGCTATGCGATCCGCGAGGTCTATGTTGCTGCGATCGACGCGCTGTACGACGGCAAAGGCATTGCCGCGTGAGGTAAGTTAGGCTTGAATATCGTCAGATCCCCCAGAGGATCAGGCTTTATGCATCAGATCGCTTACATGCCTGCCCCCCCAGCCGCCTCGTCAAGTGCTTCTCTTGATTGGGCTCTTATCGTCGGCATTGTCGCTCTGGTCATCGCACTTCCGACGTTATTTTTTCAAATTCCTCAAATTGTTGCTGCCATTCGGAACCTCCGTCTAAGGCATAGGCTAGTTCTCATAGGTCCCCAGAAGGCGGGTAAAACATCACTTTGGCTATATCTTAACAATAAAGTAGTTCCCGACAGAATCACAGGAACTTACGGGTTTCAAAAAAGAGGACGTATCGTCTATGATCTTACTGGCGAAAAAACATTTTATTTTCGTGCCAGAGAATTAATTGACCAAGGTGGGGAATTTCCAAAGTCATGGGAGGGTGTTATTCGAAGATACAACCCAGATGGCATTATATTTGTGGTAGATACCTCAAATCGAGCCAATGAACGAGAACAGGCAAAACTCCTTTTCGAAATATATGAGCGGTTAATCGGGGCGGTCCGTTATCGCATCAAGCTGAAAGGTATTTTGATTTTGCTCAACAAATTCGACATATGGGGCGCTAACCCGACTGATCGCGATAAAGTGTTGAAGGAGTACGAAACGAGCGAATTTCTTGCGGAGATTGATAAGGTTAAGCGGTTAATTGGCGGTGTAGATGTAATGTATGGTTGTGCTTCTCTTAAATTTGCTGCCTTTCGCAGCGAGAATGATCAGGTCCTCCGGGAATTCGCTGAACTTCTGTCTTCTAGTCGATAATGAATACCGATCCAGGTGCCTATCAACTTCTTGGAGATATAGCAAAAAGGCGCCTGACGTCGAATTATTATTTCATAAGCATTAATCTAATTATTTTGGTCATTAGTTTCATATTGGTCTTGGCAACTGTATATTTAAGTACTCTTGCAGAAAATGGCACTTCGATCAAATTCTTTAATGGGAATATTCTGTGGCGAACAGCAACTGTGAGCTCTTCAACATTAGCAATCCTCTCATTTTGTCTTAATTTTTACTGGGCAAAGGAACAACGAGAAAATTATCGGCAACATGAATCTTTGTACCGGGCTTTGATCTCACAAGAATGGGATGAACGAGGGGAAGGACCTTTACAACGTCATTGGAATTATTCGGGACAGCAAATGAGAAGATCTCCAGTATTTTTTGTAAACGCAGAATTCATACTACCACTTGTCTTCGCTGGGGCACAATTTACGCCATTGGTAGTTGGATTAATTACATTTAACGACATGCGTTTTTTTTGATTGTCTCTTCTCACAGTGCGGGGATTACCGAGGCAAGATACAACGGACTTGAGAATCTCACGTTCTGTAGATCAGCAGGCTGCAACCAGAATGCGATGACATAGAGAGGGCATGGATCAATGCGGCTCGAAAACAAAATCGGCATTGTCAGCGCGGCGGCCTCGGGGATGGGTCGGGCCGGCGCGTTGCGCTTTGCCCGCGAGGGTGCTGCGGTCGGCGTCGTCGATATCGACCAGGCCGGGGTCGAGGCCGTCGCCGACGAGATTACCGGCGCGGGCGGCCGTGCTCTTGGCCTTCCCGGCGATTTGCGCGACGACGAATTCGCGCGCGCAATCGTGCGCCGCACCGCCAGCGCCTTTGGCGGGCTCGACTTTGTGTGGAACCACGTCGGTCACCCCGGCCCGGCCTCGGTCGAGGGCATTGACATGGCCGATTTCGATATCGCGATCGGCCTCAACCTGCGCACCGTGCTGCTGACGACCGAAGCGGCGATACCCGAGCTGCGCGCCCGCGGTGGCGGCGCCCTGCTTTATACGGCCTCGACCTCAGGCCTTGTTGGCTCAGCTTTCAGCCCGGTCTATTCGATGGCCAAATTCGGCGTGGTCGGCTTTGTCCGTTCGCTTGCCAAGCGCTTGGCGCCGGAAAAGATCCGCGTCAACGCGATCTGCCCCGGCCCGATCGACACGCCGATGCTGCGGGTGTTTGTCGCGCGGCCTGATCAGCAGCGCACCGCGGGCGAGGACAAGGAGGCGCTGGTCCAGGCGCGCGGCCGGCAGAACCCGATGGGCCGGACCGGCAAGCCCGAAGAGATCGCCAACGCGGCGCTGTTCCTGATCTCGGACGAAGCCTCGTTCGTCTCCGGCGCCGCGCTGCCGGTCGATGGCGCGGCGACCGCGTAAAGCCGGAGCAGCCGCGCGACCAGCGCCGCCGAATTGCCTAATCACCGCGTGCCGCCGCGGCTTCGGGTTCTACCCGCAGGAAGGCGAGCGCCGCCAGCGCGGCCAGACCGAGCCCGGCCGAGACAAACAGAGCGCCGAGCCCAAGCCGGCTTATCAGCAGGCCGAACAGCAAGGGTGCCGCCGCGGTCGTGACCCGCGCCGGGGCAACAATGATGCCGGTGCGCCGGCCGTAGCCGATCGGCCCGTACAGGGCCAAGGGCAGGGTCCCGCGCGAGATCGTCAGCAATCCGTTGCCCGCGCCGTGCAAAATCGCAAACCCGGCGGCCGCCGGTGCGCCGAGAGCCCCAAGCAGCACCGCGGCGAGCGGATGCAGGAAGAGAGCGATCCGGGTCGAGACCAGCGGATGCAGCCGCTTCGATACCCCGAACTCGAACAATCGCGCCGCGACCTGTGCCGGCCCCATCAGCGCCGCGGCGGCAATCGCAGCGGTCGTCGTGGCGCCGGCCAGCTCGAACAAATGCGGCAGATGCGCCGCCATCGCACCCGTCACAAATCCGACCGCGCCAAACACGAAACCGAGCACGACCATGCCGTTGGCCGGCGCCGGCGCGTCGGGCCGCACAGCTTCGGTCATGATCGGTGCGGCGGGTTTCGGGATCAGAAACCGGTTGATCGGCAGGCAGACCAAAAGACTGACCGCAGCCCAGCCAAAACAGGCGCCACGCCAGCCGAACGCACCGGCGAGCCAAGCCGAAACCGGCCAACCGACCGTACTTGCAAAACCGGCGATCAAGGTGATGCCGGTGATCGCACTGCGCGCCTCGCGGCCGTAGATCGCGGTCAATGCGGCAAAGGCGGAATCGTAAAGCCCCATCGCCATGCCGAACCCAAGCACGATCCAGGCGCAGCCGAGGCTGAGTGGTCCTCGGGCGAGCCCGAGTGCGACAAGCCCGGCGGCCAGCACCAGGTTCGAGACCATCAACACGCCGCGCCCGCCGCTGCGGTCGATCGCTCGTCCGATCGCCGGGCCGAGGGCGGCCTGCAACAACAGCGAGGCCGAGAAAAAGCCGAATAACATCGGCTTCGACACACCGAGCCCGGCGGCGATCGGGTCCGCCAGGATCGCCGGCAAGTAATAGCTCGACGCCCAGGCCAGGGTCTGCGTCGTCCCGAGCGCGGCGACGGTCAGCGCCTTTCTGCTCGGGCGGCTCAAGCTCACGACTATCGCGCCGATCAGCGCTTTTTGACGTCCTCTTCCCTCAGCACCTCGGAGGCGATGCGGACGCTTTCGAGAGCGGCCGGCACGCCGCAATAAACCGTGGTATGCATCGCCAACCCTTTTTCAAACAACTCACCGCGGCCGCCATCATCTGCCATGGTTTCCTCCATCTTTGGGAACCGCACTATGCGGCGACCGGGCAAGCATGAAAACGGCGATGCCGCTACCACCGCTATGGCCGCAATCAGTCTGCGAACCACGCGGCGGGAAACAGGGCTGAATCGCCAGCTCCATCGAGAGTTCTCCCGATCTTAAATTCGCCCGATTGATCCGGCCTGGCTTGGCGCAAGATGAGCCCGGATCAGTGCGGCAAGCCAAGCGCGAAACCGCTTGTCTGTTTCAGGTCCTTCGGGGAGCCCGGCGCTGCGGCGGAACTGGGCACCGTAGATAGCGTCGCCAAGTGCTGCAATGGCGATCAGGTGGATGACAAATTGGCTGTCCTCTCGCGCAATGGTAGCGCCGGGCGGGGCCGCTGCGAGCCGGCGGGCGTGCAGACGCTCGGCGAATTCGCGCTGGATCATTGTCGAGCCGCCCAAATCGCCATCGGGATCAACGGTGGCGAGCCATGCCAGAAGCTGCCCCAACCCATTGCGGAACGCGTCGAAGACCCTGTCGAGCTGCGCCTCTGGCGAGTGATCGGGTTCGCGCATCGCGGCGACCAGTTTGTCGCTGAGTTCGGCGACCGCTTCTCGCGTCAAGACGCGCACCAGCCCCGCACGATTGCCGAAATGATGCAGGATCAGTGGGTGCGAGACGCCGGCGGCCGCAGCGATTTCATGCAGCCGCAGCCCCTCGGGTCCGCTCCGGGCAATCGCCTCCCGTGCTGCGTCGAGGATCAGCCGCCGCGCCTCCTCCGGCGTACGCCGGATCCGCCTTGGACTCCCCTCCATTGGAAAATTCGCCTTTTTGCAACCGCCGTTGGTATTGACAAAATTGTCAGTAAGTCTATTTCTTTCGCATCAGTCGACGAGGAGCGCGTCATGTCGCAACCCACCAGCACACGACTTCACCCGATTACCGCTTTTCGCGCTATGCAAAACCTGAAGCGCAACCGCGAGAACACGCAACAAGCGGTGGCGCTGATCGATGCGCTGCGCGGCAAGACCTCGCTGCGTCAGTTCGCGCGGTTTCGCCAGACCGAAACCGGCCGCGCGGTGCTCGCCGAGCAGCGCCGGCTGCTCGACGACCTGAGCGACCGGCAGCGTCTTGCCGCACTCCCGCCCGGCACGCTCGGCCGGGCCTATTACGACTTCATGAGCACGGAAAACCTGACCGCGCAAGGTCTGGTCGAAGCCTCGCGTATTCGCGAAACCTTGCCCGCCGGCGAGGATATGACCCTGTTTCGCGAGCGTGGCCGCGATATGCATGATCTGCTGCATGTCGTCACCGGCTATGGCCGCGACCCGCTCGGCGAGGGATGCCTGCTCGCGTTCTCCTTCGCGCAGACCGGGCTGAAGGGGTTCGCGATGATTGCGATCTTTGTAGCGCAGCGGATCTCGCGGCGCATCCGCGGTCAACCGGTGCGGCGAGCGGTCTTTGAAGGCTACCGCAACGGGCGGCGGGCGGGCTGGCTATACGGCGCCGATTGGGAGAACCTGTTGGCTGAGCCGGTCGAGGCGATCAGGGAGCGGTTCCGGATCAATCGGCCGGTCTATTATCCGCAAGTGCTCGCGGCGGTGCGCGCTAGGCAGGCGGCGAAAGCGCATCCGGCTCCGGTCGCCGCCTGAGCCGCCGCTGACAGCTCCGGGCTCAGCGCTTGGCGCTCCGCTGAGCCTGCGAAACCAAACCTCACCTCGAGCGGCTTCCCCTTGGGTCGAGGCTTCTGCCTCTATCCCCATGGCCGGCTCGACCCGTGGGCTGTCAGCCCACGGACTTGATCCGTGGGCATCCATGCTTGCCCCTGGCAGTGAACAGGGGGACCCGCGGGTCAAGCCCGCGGAAGGGAATTTAAATCGGCTGCTGCGATCTCGCTTCATAGTGCCCACCTCGCTATCATTTTATAAAGCCAAGGTATTTTGCCGCGGATCGTCAGACGGCGGACGCCGCTGGCGGCGCGCGTCGGCAGCTTGCTTGACCCCTGCATCATCGAGATCCTCGGCGCGGATCACCCAGGGA
>JAFAOB010000209.1 GCA_019238055.1 Alphaproteobacteria bacterium | reverse complement strand
GGGCTTGAGCATTCACGCCACAGGTCGGTGATCAACGCCATGGTCCATGTCCTGTCCTGCCTCGTCGCTTACGCTTTCAGGCCGGGCAAGCCTTCCATCTCGCTCACAAGCCAACGCCTCAAGGCGTATCCATAGTTGGGGTTAAATCAGACCAGCTCGAAGTTGTGCGATCTGCCGTTCCAGGGCGTCAATCAATTCAGCCAGCTCGGCGCATTTCGCTCAAAGCGATTAAATTATATGCGGATCAGCCATTCGCTATATGGTAGGGTACCAGTCGGCTAGCCTAAATGTTGATTTAATCACGCTTGCTACACAGCAACATCGTACTAGCGTATTTCCCGGCCCGGGAAACTATCAGCTCACGAGAGGAGCG
This sequence comes from Alphaproteobacteria bacterium, assembly GCA_019238055.1. Classification (GTDB taxonomy): domain Bacteria; phylum Pseudomonadota; class Alphaproteobacteria; order ATCC43930; family CGMCC-115725; genus AP-15. Next base: position 3,163 of record JAFAOB010000209.1, on the reverse strand, counting down.
GGTTGGGTGTCGAGAGCCTCGCGCACAGCGCGGGCCAAGCTTGGCAGCTGATAGGGTTTGCGGACGATCGGCAAGCCGGCCTCGAGCGTGTGCCACGCTTTGGCATAGCCGCTTGTCAATAACACCGCGATGTCCGGGTACATTTCCTTGATACGCCGCGCGAGAACCAAACCGTCAAGCTCTCCCGGCATCACGACATCGGTAAAAACCAAGTCGATGGCCTCGCCCGAAGCGAGCAATTCGAGCGCGGCGGCACCCGATTGGGCATGTAATACGCGATAGCCGAGCTGATCCAGCAACAGACCCGCCACTTCCTGGACTTCGGGATTGTCTTCGACGACAAGAATGGTTTCGCGACCGCGCGGCGGGGCACTGTGTGCGATCGGCTCCTGGCTGAGCGGGCGGGTGCTGCGCGGCAGATAAATCGTGACCGTAGTTCCCTCGCCAAGCCGGCTCGCGATCGTGACTGTCCCACCCGATTGGCGCGTCAGCCCGTAGACTTGCGACAACCCCAACCCGGTACCCTTGTCCAGCTGTTTCGTCGTGAAGAACGGCTCGAATACTTTGGGCAGGATGTCGGGGGCGATGCCGCAGCCGGTATCCGTGACGGTCAGCGCAACGAAGTCACCACTGAGCCGGTCCGACGTGTCTTTCGGTTGCAGATGCACGTTCTTGGCGCCGATCGTGATCATTCCGCCGTCGGGCATCGCGTCGCGGGCGTTGACCACGAGATTGATCAGAGCAAGCTCCAATTCATGGATGTCGACCACGACCGGCCAGACATTGCGTCCGACATCGATAACGAGCTCGATATCGCCGCGGGCTGAACTCGCGAGAAGATCGCGAAACTCGGCGAGCCGTTGGCGCAGACTGATCACCGTCGGATTCAGCGATTGCCGGCGAGAAAAGGCGAGGAGCTGCCGTGTCAAGGTTTCGCCGCGCGCCGCGGCGTTCTCGATCGCCTCGATCGCGCGCAGGTTGCGCGGATCGTGGACCCGCTCCTTCAACAGCTGCGCATTCCCGCTGACCACCATGATCATGTTGTTGAAGTCATGCGCTATGCCGCCCGTCAGCTGGCCCAACGCTTCCATCGTCTGGGCTTGGGCAAGCTGTTCCTGCGCGCGCTGCAATTTCGCCTCGGCTTCGCGGCGTTCGGTGATGTCGCGGGTGATCTTTGCGAATCCGATCAGCTTGCCTTCCTCATCGCGGATTGCATCGATGACCACACTCGCAAAAAATAGCGAGCCATCTTTTCGTACCCGCCGGCCTTCGGCTGTGCTGGTGCCGGTTGCGGCAGCGGTTGCGAGAGCCCGTTCGGGAAGCCCCGCCGCGCGATCCGCGACGGTGTAGAAGGTCGAGAAATGCTGGCCGACGATTTCGTGTTCGGCATAGCCTTTGATATGTGCCGCACCGGCATTCCAGCCCGCCACGATACCCTGCGGATCGAGTCGGACCAGGGCGTAGTCCGTCACCGCCTCGCTGAACAGCCGGAACTGCCGCTCGCTCTCGCGCAATGCCTCGGTCGCGAGCCTTTCGGTCGTGACATGCCGGCCGATCACATAGATCAATCCGTTTTCTGCTGTCATCGTCCAATAAATCCAGCGCCAAGAGCCATCCTTGTGCCGAAAGCGGTTTTCCATCCGCACGGTGGGGACGCCTTGCGCGAGCTGCCTGCGGCCGGCCATCGAATGGGGTGCGTCATCGGGATGGCGTAGCTCGCTGACATGCATCTTTTTGATCTCGTCCTCGGTCCAGCCGAGCAGCCGGGTCCAGGCCGGATTGACGCTGGTGAAATAATCTTCAAAGTTGGTAACCCCGAGAAGATCTTCGGAGACCTGCCAGATGCGATCGCGCTCGCGGATCCGCTCGGCGATTTCCGCTTCGAGCCGATCGTTCAGGACCCGAAGCGCCTCCTCCTTGCGGACGCGCTCGGTGGTTTCGATGCAGGTGGTCAGCACGCCGCCGATGCCGTTTGCCGCAGTTTCGTCCGGGATCGGGCTATAGCTGACGGTAAATCGCGCGTCCTCAATCAGCGAGCCATGGCGGCGCATCATCCACGGGTGGTCGATCGCAAAAAAAGCCTCGCGCTCGCCGCGCAGGATCGCCTCATTCAACGGGCCCAATTCGCCGTAGATTTCCGGCCAGACCTCGCGCAACGGGCGCCCAAGGGCTGCCGGATGCTTATCGCCAAGGATCAGACGGTAGGCATCGTTATAAATCAGGATGAGCTCGGGTCCCCATCGGATCGCCATCGGGAAGCCGGAGGCGAGAATCATTCCGACTGCAAGTTGCAAACTGCGCGGCCAGCTCTCCCGGTTTCCCAGCGGTGTCTTCGACCAATCCATTTCACGGAGCCGACGCGCCATTTCTCCGGGCGTTTCGACGGGCGCCGATATCATCATTGTGTCCGGTTGAAACCCGCCCTTGTACCTTGGGAATATGTAAGACACATGGGAAGCGCGCGGTTGTCCAGCCTTTGTGTTGGCGCCAGAAGGCACCGGCTCAAGAGGGCCAGTGCGCCTGCGGAATTACCGCGAGACAAATCGTCGGATTGCTCGAACCCGGTCATTGCGGCCGATAACGCTGATAAGCGATTTCGGTTCCGTCAATTACGCAAGGCGGCTGTTGAGACGATTGCGCCAAGTCTATTATTGAGCGAGCGATTCCCCTTCCACACAAGACTTACTCCAGCCGGCGATCGCGAACCTTGGCCGAATTATTTTAACTGCTACGGCGGTTCAGCCCGGCTGATCAGGCCCGGTCGCTGCCGGTGAAATTATGCTCTGCCGTGATTGCGCCGCCAACAGTGTTACGACCTCGTCATCGGTCGTTTGCTCAAAATCGATGTACCAGCGGCCAACGGCGAAAAACGGCTCGGGAGTGGTACCGCAGATGATATCATCCGCCAAGTTTTTGAATTCATCACGGATCTCCGGTGCGGCGACCGGTACGGCGACGATGATGCGGGCCGGCCGAGCTTGCCGCAAAGCCCCAATCGCGGCGCGCATTGTGGCCCCGGTCGCCAGACCGTCATCCACCACGATCACGGTGCGGCCGCGGAGATCTGGCGGCGGCTGGCCGCCGCGGTAGAGCCGTTCGCGCCGGGCTAGTTCCTCCAGCTCTTTCGCCGCCACTGCATCGATCTGATCCGCGGGAATGCCAA
>JAFAOB010000511.1 GCA_019238055.1 Alphaproteobacteria bacterium | reverse complement strand
ATTGCTGTGTACGCTTCGCCGGGGTCGTCACCTTCCCCGACGCAACACTCGCTACCGGGCGATGCGCTACCATCCTACCCGGGCCGGACTTGCACCGGCTGGAACGCGCCAGCTTCGCCTGGCGCACTGAAAACCGCCTCTTAAGCGGAGGGAGTCGTGAGGTTTCGAATTCCAGCGTTGCTTGGCATGTTGCTTTGCGGGGGGATTGCCGGCGTGACGCCGGTTGCGCTCGAGGCGGCCGAACCCGCCGCGGCCCAGCAGAAACCGCAAATCGGTGCCGAGGCTATGGCCGCGTTGCAGCGCATGGGCGAAACCCTGCGCCAGCCGCAAGTCTCGTTTCAGGCGCAGACGATCCGGGTCTATGCGGGCCCCAAGGGCGAGCCGTTGCACATCTTTCACACTCTCGATGTCACGGTGAAGCGGCCAAACCGGCTGCTCGTCGTCAGAAACGGCGACGACGGACAGAGCAAGCTCGTCTATGATGGCAAAACACTTTTTGTTTACATGCAAGACGGCAACAAATACGCGAGCATCCCGGTACCGGGCACGATCGATGGCATGATGAAGGAAGCGATGGGTCGGCTCGGCGTCGACTTTCCGCTCGCCGATTTTTTGAGCGACATGCCGGCCAAGGCGTTTTTGAGCGGGGTTACCCAGGGCGAAGTCGTCAATACCGTAACGATCGACGGCATTCCGGTCCTGCACATGTTTTTTGTGCAACCGCCCGGCATGGAACTCGAACTGTGGCTCGAAAAGAACGCTCGATCCTTGCCGCATCGGCTAATCGTGACCTACCGCTCACTGCCCGGCGAGCCGAGTTTTACCGCGACCTTCTCCAACTGGAATTTCTCGATCCATCCTTCGGACACGGAATTCGTGTTTGAGCCGCCGCCGGGAGCGGTCAGGGTCGCGCTCAAGCCTCCCGCCGCGACGGAGCAACCCGGTAGGGCGAATGCCCCTGGAGGCGCCAAGTGAAATACTTGCTGGGCGTGTGCATCGGCGCGCTGCTTGCCGCATCGGCAGGTTCCGACGCCTTCGCTTGGGGAGCGGTTGCCGGTCCGCGCGGTGGTGCTGCCTACCGTGGACCGATGGGTGGTGCGGCCGTGCGCACGCCTTCGGGTGCGGCTGCCGTCCGCGGTCCTTACGGCGCCGGCGCGGTCCGCGGCCCGGCGGGTAACGTCGCGGTGCGCGGCCCCGTTTACGGCGGCGGTACTACCGTGTACCGCGGCGGGACCTATTATGGTGGGACCTATTATGGTGGGACCTATTATGGCGGCGCCGGCGTGGCGGCCGGTGTTGCAGCGGGCGTGGCCGTGGGGGCGGCAGCCGGCGCCGCGGCATCGAGCTATTATCGTCCGCCGCCCTATTATTGCCCGGCGGGCTATTACTACCCAAACTGCCCGCCGCCCTATTACCCGCCGTAATGGCGTCGCTGATTTTGGGATGTCACGATAGACCCATTGGACGGGATCACCGGGCGAAGGTGTCGAAGATCTCGCCGAGCGCAGTCAGCTGATTGCCATTGAGCGAATTGGGGACGAGAACGGGTGTATTGACGCCGGCCGCGTACCATTCTGCGAGCTGGTCGCGAACCTTGGCCGTTGAACCATAAAGCGTGTTGTCGGCAATCCAGCGGTCGGTCAGGTAATGCGGAATGTCGTCCCGGCGGTTCTCGGCGAGGGCTTTTTCGATCGCTGTCATCTCTTCGCCGTAGCCTGCTTCCTTCCAGTAATTGCGGTAATTCGGCAGCAGCACATAGCGCTCGAGCCGTCGGCGGTGCAGCGCCAAACCGGCGCCCTCGTCGTCGGTGATGCAGACGGGCAGCATGTTGCCGATCAGAAAATCGGGGTCGGTGCGCTTCTCCGCTGGGATCACGGACAACGATGCCGCGATATGCGACAGGCTGGCATTGGCGAACAGCACGCCTTGTGCAATCTCGGCAGCAAGCGCCACCATCCGCTTGCGCAATGCCGCGAGCACGATCGGCGGCATGGCGCCGACGCCCTCGAACGATCTGATCTTGTCGACAAAGGCGCGCGTGTCGGCCAAGGGCTTGCCGACCGTGATCCCGAGCCGCTGATGCGTCGGCGCGTGTGCGACACCGATGCCAAAGCGAAAGCGCCCGCCCGAGACTTCATGGATATAGGCCGCGTTCATCGCGAATTCTTCGGCGGTCTGCGCATAGATCGGCGCGATCGCGGTGCCAAATCGGATCCGTTCGGTCGCCAGCGCAAGCCCGACGCATTGCGCGATGTTGCCCCAGCGGCTCGGCATATAGATGCCCGAGAAGCCGCGCCGCTCGATGTCGCGTGCAATATCGAGCGTCTGCCGCCGCCGCCCCGGCACGGCGACAAGACTGATCGCAGGAAGCGGTTCGGGCATGCTGGGCTACTCCGCTGTTGAATCCTCTCCCCCAAGCCCAAGCGGGAGGGGGAAGCTACCGTTATTCCGCTGCTTGGGCGCTGATGACTTGCACCGAATCGGGGCTGTAGCGATCGCGATAGGGAGCGGTGTCCATTTCTTCGAGTTCGATCTCGCAGTTCAAGACACCCCTGTCTCCACGCCTGGCGCTCGGGCTTGTTGGGGGAGCTGATGTCGAGGTCAAATCGCGCCGCAAAAACGGTATCGGAACGGGTGTGGCGACCCACGCCGGAGCGGGGTTGCATGCGCAAGGCATCGTGCCCAAACCATGCAAGGGATCATTCCCAGGGGTTCAGCACATTTACCGCCATCGGTTCGAAGTCCGCCCGGTTGCGGGTGACGACGGTCAGGTGATGAACAAGAGCGGTAGCGGCGATCAGCGAATCTCTGTATGGCTTTGGATCGGGAATGTGCAGCGCCGCACATCGTCGCGCCACCGCCGTATCCACGGCCAAGATTCGTTCGGCAAAGGCGGGCAGCACGTGCGCTTCGATCCATTGCTGGATGAGCGCGCCCTGCTTGTGGTCGCGTCGCGTGAGCCGTAAGGCGCCCGTCTCCAGTTCGAGAATGGTGATGCTTGAAAGGAACAGATCCGCAGGCTGCACGCTGTCCGCCCATGCCGCCACCTGAGGGTTGGTTCGGTGCGGCCGACGCAATTCCGACACGAGATTGGTGTCGAGCAGAAACATCACCCAAGATCGACGAGCGGCGGCGGCTCGTCCCCCAACCGCGGTGGCTCGAATGTGATATCCTCGCTTTCGGGGTGCGCCAGCAAAGCACGAATCCCATGCCCCTGACTAACGAGGCGCTGGTAAGCCTCGTGACGCATCAATACATAAGCCGGCCGCCCCCGATCCGTGATGATAACCGGTCCGTCGTTCGCCGCGCGCTTCGCCCGCGCTACATCCTGATTGAATTCACGACTTGTCAAGGTGGCCATTTCAACACACGCTTCGTTCCACGCCTTTTATATGATACTACAGATACTACATCGGTCGCGGGAACACAAGATCAGCGCCTCACCGTCGCCGGTGGGCACCGCAATCACTCCGCCGCCTGGGCGCGAGTGACTTGCACCGAATTGGGGCCGTAGCGATCGCGATAGGGAGCGGTGTCGATTTCTTCGAGTTCGATCTCGCGGTTCAGGACGCGCTGTTTCCACGCCTGGTGCTGCGGCTCATGGTCGTGGAATTCGGGCATCACCTCGCGGGCAAAGAGTTCGAGGCTCTCGCAGATGTGTTCGTGGGTGTTTTTGCCGGCCTGGTTCAGAAAGATCACCTGGTCGATATTCGAGGTCTCGAAGCGACGCAATTTGCGCCGGATCGTCTCGGGGGAGCCGATCAGCCCGCCGGACAACGCCCGCTGCAACCCCTCGGGATTGGCGCGCTTCCATTTCTCATACTCATCCCACAGATTGACCTCGCCCGGCTTGGGCCGCTCGCGGGTCGGGCTGAGCCCGTAAAAGCGCAACGCGAACTGGAAAAACGGAATGCCGTCGGCGCGCCGGCGCGCCTCCTCGTCGGTCTCGGCGCACATGAAATAGCTGGTCAGCGCCAGATTGGGGTTGGTCACGTAGTCGGCAAGCTTGTTGAGCTGTTTGGTGAACGCGTTGTAATAGGCGTGGACCCAGGCATGCGCCGCCTCGGCACTCAGGAACTGGAAGGCGAGTGCCCCCAAACCGCGGCGCCCCGCCATCTCGATCGTCTCCAGTTGCGAGCAGGCGCACCACAAAGGCGGATGCGGCTTTTGCAGCGGTTTTGGCACGACGTTGCGCAATGGAAAATCGAAATAGGGGCCGTGATATTCGCAGCCGCCATCGCGGAACATCGGGATGATCGCGCGCACCGCGTCTTCCCAGACCGCGCGCTTTTCTTCGAAGGCGCGGCCAAAGGGTTCGAGTTCGGTGCTGCTCGCACTCTCGCCCATGCCGAATTCGACACGGCCCTTGCTGACGAGATCGAGGGCGGCGATGCGCTCGGCGACCCGTGCCGGCGGGCTCGTCGTCAATTGCATGATGCCGTGCGCGAGACGGATCTGCCTGGTGCGCTGGCTCGCCGCCCCGAGAAACACCTCCGGTGCCGGTGAATGCGAATATTCTTCGAGAAAGTGGTGCTCGACCTCCCAGGCAAAGTCGTAGCCGAGTCGGTCGGCCAATTCGACCTGGTCGAGCGCATTCTGATAGAGGTGCAGTTCGCCATTCGGCTCCCACGGGCGCGGCAATTGCAGCTCATAAAATATACCGAATTTCATCGCTTCCTCCTCCGCGCGCCAGGCAAGCCGGCTTTGTCGTTTGCGGGCGCTGATTCTGCAGCGGGTTTACAGCTACGGAAACACGGCGAGCCCGATCCGTCGGGCCGCATCGGCGAGCTCCTGATCCTTGGTCATCAGCGGCAAACCCCGGCGCAGAGCCAGTTCGAGGTATGATGCATCATAGGTTGTCAGTCCTTCTGACCGAGCCAGGCTCAATATGTCGCGCCAAGCGCGCGGCACCGTCTCCTGATCTATCGAGATCGGCAGATCCGCGATCAATGCCAGCCGCTGCGCGACATCGGCCCGACTAATCCGGCCGCGCCGCTCGGCCTGCAGGAGCACATTGGCGATTTCCAGGTGCCAAAGCCCCGGTACAATTGCGCCATCATCGCGAACCCGTTCGAATAGCTCGTCTGTTTGGGGCGATGCTTCATCCTCAAAACACCATGTCAGGGCAATTGACGAGTCGATCACACCGGCGTTCACGGCCGACCCGCGTCCCGCAACTCTTTCCACGAAAGGTCGCCGAGCCACGTACCTTTGCGCAGCTCCTTTAATTTCGCGAAGGCATTTATCGCCCTCGCCCGGTCGACGTTGCTCGCCGGGACCAGCCGCGCAACTGCCTTCCCATGTTTTGTGATAACCACTTCCTCCCCTGCTGCCACGCGCTCGAGCAGTGCCGATAAGTGCGTTTTCGCGTCAAATGCTCCAATAGTGACCATTCGCCAACCCGGGCTCATACTGGTTGGTAAGATAAACCAGAAGAGATTTGAGTCAACCGAGATCGTGCTTGCTATGGCTTCCCCATCCACCCAAATACGGCGGCTGGCGTCGCGCGCTATCAGTATTATATCGTGCGCAAGCGCTAAATGCCGCCACTCGCATGGACCGCCGCCGCGCATTCTGATAACCCCTTGCCATGACGCTGACCCTCTACAACTCGCTGACTCGACGCAAGGAGCGCTTCGAACCGATCAATCCTCAGCGGGTGGGCATGTATGTGTGCGGACCCACCGTCTACGACCGCGCCCATATCGGCAACGGGCGTGCCTTTGTCGTGTTCGACGTGCTCTATCGGGTGTTGCGCGATATTTACGGCAAGGAGCACGTTCGTTATGTCCGCAACATCACTGATGTCGAGGACAAGATCAACGCTGCGGCGCGCGTCAATGGCGAGCCGATCGCCGCCCTGACGGCGCGCACGACCGCCGCCTTTCACGACGATATGTCGGTATTGGGCGTATTGCCGCCCGATGTCGAGCCGCGCGCGACCGAGCACATCCCGCAAATGATCGCGATGATCGAGCGGCTGATCGCCTCGGGCCACGCTTATGCGACCGAGGGCCATGTACTGTTTGCGGTTGCCTCCGACCCGCATTATGGGCAGCTCTCGCGCCGCAGCCGCGACGAGATGATCGCCGGCGCCCGCATCGAGGTGGCGCCTTACAAGCGCGACCCTGCCGATTTCGTCTTGTGGAAACCGTCGGCGCCGGATGAGCCCGGCTGGGATAGTCCATGGGGACGCGGCCGCCCCGGCTGGCACATCGAATGCTCGGCGATGAGCGAGACCCATCTCGGCGAGAGTTTCGACATCCATGGCGGCGGGCTCGATCTGATCTTCCCGCATCACGAGAACGAGATCGCGCAGAGCACCTGCGCGCATGAGGGCCGGCCCTTTGTGCGCTATTGGCTGCATAACGGATTTCTCAGCATCGACAGCGCCAAGATGTCGAAATCGCTCGGCAATTTTTTCACCGTGCGCGAGCTGCTCGACGAGGCTCCGGGGGAGGCGATCCGGCTCGCGTTGTTATCAGCGCATTACCGCGACCCGCTCGACTGGACGGATGAGCGGCTGCGCCAGGCGCGGCACAGCCTCGACCGCTTCTATCGCGCGCTGACCTTGTCGCGCGACCCGGTGTTCGAATGCTTTGGCGAGGCGGAAGAGGCGTTGCGCCCGGTGAAGGAGGCGCTCGAGGACGATCTCAACACCCCGCTCGCGCTGTCCCGCTTGCATGGGCTCGTCGGAGCGATCAACCGGACGAGTTCGGACGCCGAGCGCTCGGCATTGCAGCGCGCGCTCGAACAGGGCGGCCGTCTTATGGGTCTTTTGGAACAGGACCCACTGGTCTGGCTGCGCGGCAGCACCCAGGCCGACGAGCGCCGGATCGAGGAACAGATCGCGTCGCGGGCGGCGGCGCGCCATCAGCGCCGCTTTGCTGAGGCCGACAAGATTCGGGCCGCACTTTCGGCCGAAGGCATCGTCCTCGAAGACAAACCGGACGGCACCACGAGTTGGTGGCGCAAGGATTGAGCATGGCCGGGATCGTTCACCGACCAAATTCGAGATGCTCAAATGGCTCGGTCGTGCCGGCAATGCCGGCAGTGTTGCGATCCTCCGGCTATTTGCACGTTTTCGCCGCACGCCACGGATTACGATCGATGAGTATAGAGTTAAACACATATTCCGACGCGCGGATGGGCACTTGCCTGACGACACGCCTGAGAATCGCGATCTGTTATTGAGTGTCGCCAACAATCCGCGCAATCGACTTGGTGAAGACCGGTTCGGTGTGGTTTGGGCGGAGCAGACGATGCCTGACGGCAGTCAAGCCTGGGTTCAGATCAGGATCGGGCAAATTACTAACGGAGGTCTAAATCCAAAGAGGCGAAACTTCAATCTCGCCAGCGGACTGTCTGCTGGGCCGAAAGGAGCCGGGCGTTGAATAATCAAATATTGTCGCCAGAGCAGGGCTTTCAGGCGATGTCCAGGTTTCTGGAGCAATATCATATGAGGGTGGGGAGAGAGGGTGATATCGCGGCCGTTCTCAGCGATATCCAGATGACGGCCGACGGCCGCCCGGCTGATCCCGCGGCCTGGGACGATTGGCTCGAAGCTGTTAGGATGGTCCTCGAAGACACGCCGCGTTAGATGGCCGGCACCGACCATCGCCGCCGCGCGCCGGGCGGCGGGCCGGCGATCATCCTGGTCGAACCGCAGCTTGGCGAAAATATCGGCACCGCGGCGCGCGCGATGATGAACTGCGCGCTGGATGATTTGCGGCTGGTGCGGCCGCGTGACGGCTGGCCTTCGGACAAGGCTGTGGCGGCGGCAAGCGGCGCCGATATGGTGCTGAACAAGGCCCGGCTCTATCCGACGATTGCCGCTGCGACGGCGGATCTTGTCCATGTCTTTGCCTCGACGGCGCGCGACCGCGGCATCGTCCGGCGCGAGGTGACACCGCGCCGGGCAGCGATCGAAATGAAGAGCCATATCGCGGCCGGTGAGCCTTGCGGTGTCTTGTTCGGACCAGAGCGGACCGGGCTGTTGAACGACGATCTTACATTGGCCGACACGGTGTTGACGGTGCCGCTCAACCCTGGCTTTTCGTCGCTGAACCTGGCACAGGCGGTGCTGATCGTCGGCTATGAGTGGTACATCACCGGCAGCGAGGCGCCGTCCGAAACGCTGCACACCGGGCTCAGCAGGCCCGCAACCAAGGCGGAATTGTTGAATTTCTTCGAGCATCTCGAAGAGGAGCTGGTCAGAAACGGCTTTTTGCGCAATCCTGAGAGCCGGCCCAGCATGGTGCGCAATTTGCGCAGCCTGTTTCAGCGCGCGCATTGCACAGAACAGGAGCTGCGCACCTTGCACGGTGTCGTCACTGCCTTTGCCGGCCCGCGCCAGCGCAGCAAAGATGCAGGTTTGGGCTAGCCCAGCCCCAATCGGCCGGGCTCCTACGCTTGATGACCGGACCCGCGTCTTTACAAGGCGGACCCGCTCATGCAGCGCAGCACGGGCCGCCTTGAAGATGCCTATTTCCCGACGCAAAATATGCTCGGGGCAAGACATATCGGGGCAAGAGCTTGCGCGAATTGGTATTTGCCGATCGGGACGCTGCCAACGACCGATCCGATGGCGGGTGTCGCGAGCGAGGATTTACCTTGCTCGAGCTATTAGTGGTATTGGCAATTCTCGGTCTGTTGATCGGTCTTGTGGCGCCGGCGGCATTGCGCCAGCTTGGCTCCGCCAAGGAGAAGATCGCCCATCAATCGATCGAGCGTCTAACCAGCGTGCTTGACATCTACAAGCTGGATGTCGGCAGCTATCCGACCACCGAGCAGGGATTGCAGGCGCTGCTTGTCCGCCCGGAAGGGGTAACTCACTGGAGCGGGCCTTATCTTAAGGGCGAAAAGGTGCCGGAGGACCCGTGGGGCCACCCATTTCTTTATCGGATGCCCAGCGAGCGGCCGGGACACGACTACGATCTGTATTCGCTCGGTCCGACCGGCAAACCGGGCGGCGCCGGTTCAGACGCGGAAATCGTCAACGACTGATCGGTTTTCGGACCGGTTTTGTCACCGCTGTGTCGGTCAATCCAGCGAATTGCGCCACGCCAGCACCGCGTAGCCCTGCGGCAAGCTCGATCCGATACGCACAATCGCAGTACGGCTTGCCCGGGCATTCCCGAGCCCAGCGGCGTTGGCAACAATTCTGACCGTTATGGAATCTTGCTGGGCCGCAGCACCAGGTGTTGCCGCCTGCGCCAGTTGCGGGATCTGAGCGAGGGCGGCCGCGACCACCGGGTCGGCTGTGGTCGGCTCGGGCTCGGCCGGTCCGTAGAGTGTCAGATGCGGCCGCAGCGCAGCGTAAATCTCGGGTGTCATGCCCAAGACCCGAGCGAGTTCGTCGATCGTTTCGAATGGCGCTCCCGGCGGCGCGTAATCGAGCCCGGCAGATTGATACTCTGCCTTCAAAACATCAGCAGTTTTTGGTTTTGGCGAATTGCCGACCCAATCGCCAATCGTCTCTGCGATGCGATGGGCATTGTCGGGATCACTGCCGACGGCGCGCAACAGCGCTTCCATCAGTGCCGGAGAGGCCAGGCTGGGATTGACCAGCGCGGCCTCATTTTCGAGCCTTACCGTGACCCGGCAATCGCCAATCGTCAACAGCCGGGCCGGGCCGTCAACCGGCCAGCGCTCGTCGGGGCGCGGCGACAAAAGATTGTAGATGGCCGTTGCAATACCGCCATCGGCTGCCGCCGATGCGACGGCGTTCGCGTCCAAGTTGTTTGCGATCCGGATTTCAGTGTGCCCGCTCGTCGTCAAATGCAGGACCAGAAAAGCAATCAGCACCAATGTCCACAGTACAATCAGCAGTGCGAAGCCGGCGCTGCGCCGCTCGGATCGCGACGGCCAGGAGGAGGGTGACCCCGCTGGCGCACTAGAGCCCATTTGGATTGGCTGAACCCGTCGTTGGGGTATGCTGAACCTGTTGCGGGACAAGCCCGGCATTGATCAGCTGGCTGCGCATATCCTCGGTCAGCGCGCGGGCATCGCGCTGATCATGGACAACATGCGGCGTGATCAGCACGAGCAGTTCGGCGCGCATGCGGGAATTGCCTTGCGTCGAGAACAACGTACCCAGCACCGGGATGTCTTTCAGGAACGGAAGCCCGGTGTTGCCTTGCGAGGCATTGTCGCGGATCAACCCCGCCATTCCAACAGTCTGCCCGTCCTGCACGGCAACCCGCGTGCGGAACACCTGGTCATTGAAGGTCGGGGAGCCTTGGACCGTATTGGTCGCGGCCGCGGCAACATCACTGACTTCCTGGGCAAGGTCGAGGCTGACAAGCCCGCCGGTATTCACGCGCGGCGTCACCTGCATAATCACCCCGGTTTCGTGATATTCGACGCTGTTGACGGTCGGCGCACCTGCCGCCAACGTGCTGGTCGCCTGCCCGGTCAACACCGGCACTTGCTGGCCGACCTGCAGCCGCGCCGGCTGGTTGTCGAGGACCATGATCTCGGGCGCTGAGAGGATTTTGACTTTGGTCACCTCGGCGAGCGCGGAAAGAGCGAATTGCGGTCCCTTGCTCAAGATGAAGTAGGGCGAGGTCGACGGGAACGTCAGCCCGCTAATCCCCGGAATCGAAGGTAGGTTGGAATTGATGCTTGATGGTCCGAGTGTCTCGGCAACGTGATCCGTTTTAAAGAAGAATTGTGTTCCGTATTGCAATTGATCATTGAGATCGACTTCGGCGATGGTCGCTTCAATCAGCACCTGCAAAGGTATGACGTCAATCTTTCGCAGCATCCCTTCGATCACCGAATATTCAGCCGGGGTGGCATAGATCAACAGGGCGTTGTTGGTGCGGTTGGCGATAATGCGCATGCGGTTCAAATTGGCGGCACCAGCGGTGCCGGTTTCGGCCGACAACGGTTCTGTTGCCGGCGTTCCGGCCGCCGCAGGCGGCGCACCTGCCGCCAGGGCCGCGCCCAGCCCGCCGCCCGCCGCTCCGCCGGCACCACCGGTTAGGCCGGTCGTGCCGCCGCCAAGGCCACCAGTGGCACCGGTCGCACCGGGCGTGGTTCCCGCAGCCCCACCACCCGCGACACCCCCAAAGCCTGCCAATGCCTGCGGCGCGGCGCCTGGGGCCGTGGTGCCGGGTGGCGGCGGGGTGGGCGAGACATTGTTCGGAGTGAAGGCGCGCTGCAGCAGGAGTTCGAGATCGGCGCTCGATCCGTTCTGTACATAGTAAACATGCCAGGTTCGCGCAGTCGCCTCCTCAACACGCTGGGACAAATGAAAAAATCGCTCAGCCGCATCAAGGTAGCGGGGCTGGGCCGAAACCACGAGAACGGCGTTGACCCGCTCCATCGGCAATACCTGAACGATACCGCTGAGCGCACCACCTTCACCCTGGGCTTGCAGCACCTTTTCAAGTTCGCCGGCAATCTTCGCCGGGTCGCCGTCGCCGACCGGGAACAGGGCATAAGAACGGCCAGCCAGAATATCGATGTCGAAGGCATGGATCAGTCCGATCAGGGTCTGCCGAACCGTAGGATCGCCGGTGACCAATAATGCATTGCCCGCGGGACCAGCGGTGATTTTGCCCGCCTGCCCGACATAAGGTTCAAGCATTTTGGCGAGGTCCTTCGCCGAGGCGTAGCGTAGCGGCACCACCTCGGCGCCGGCTCCGATGCCGTTTGCACCGGTCGCAAGATTGCTCAGCGCCCCGGCTGGGAGTGGCACGACATTGTAGATCCCATTGCGAACGACAAGGGCCGCTCCGTTTTCGTTGAGCAAGGTTTCGAGAGTTCCAAGGAGCGCTGAACGCGGCAATGGAGCCGGCGTTTCGATCGACCCGGTGCCGTGCACAGCAGGGTCAATCGTATAATCGACCTTCAGCGTCGTACCGAGCACAGCGCGCGCGATTTCCCGGATATCGGTATCGACAAAGTTGAGGGTTACGTCGCCGCCTTGACTGGTCACGGCGCCGGGCGGAGGTGGCGCGGCAGTTCCTCGCACCCCGGCCATGACCGGGGTGCGGCGATCCTCGAACGGCCGCTCTTCGCTGCGGTTCGTGGGGATCGGGCCGCTGATCCGGGGTGCCGCCGCCTGCAATGCCGTCGGCTGCTCGAGCGGGACAAGCCCGGTCTCCGGCTGCTTGCAGGAGCCGAGAACGACGATGGCGAGCAGCGCCGTGATCGCAGCACGCGGCGGCAGATCTCGTCTCCACCTCATCGCCGCCCCCGTGGCTGGCCGGGCCGCAAGGGTGGTCGATTCGGAAACGGCACGGGAAACCCGGGTCGCGGTGGGGCGGCGACTGCTGTCGGCCGAGTTGGTGAAAGGGGTGCCGGTGGCGCTGCCGTGGATGGAGAAGTCCGCACTAAATTCGGGTCGTTCTTCGGCTGGAGGGTTTTGGTTCCCTCGGGACCGGTCAGCGAGACTTCAGAGGGTGAAATATTCTCGACATGCCAGCCGCTGACGGTGTCGCCTTCGCGCACAATCAATGCCTTGGCGCCGTTTGGTGCAAAAATCGCAAAACGATAGCCGGGTTCGGTCACAATGCCGGTGAGCCGAGTGTCGGAAAGTGCCGAATCGCCGGTCGGACCATCGCTCTGTGGGGGCGGCCGTCTGGTTGCGCTGAACAACGGGCGTGCGAGAATTTCAGCCACCATCGAATCAGGGCGGACATTCGCCACCGAGGTGACGGAAGGCGGTAGTGTGTTGCCGTGAACCGGTGCGCTGCCCGCTGCGACCGCAATTTCGGCGGGGGCCGGACGCGCGGTCAGTTCGGCGGCAAAAATAGCGCCAAACAACATTGAGCCAGCGAGCAACAGTATTAGCGCCAGTCGGTCGATCATGGCGAAGCGTTTGCGGTCTTCTCGTCGCTGCGAAACCCGTAGACATCGATACCGGCGTCGAGCGCAGTGTCGGCTGCCCCCGCCGTCGGCAAGCCTGGGCGCCGTAAGACTCCGTGAATTTGTAAATTGTCGACGACCAGCGGCGGCGTGGCATCGGCCAGCTTGGCGAGGAGCCGCACCAAGGTGGCGTATGGACCATTCAAGCTGAAGCGCAGCCCGATACGACGGTAGCCGTCGCGCGTCTCGACCGGAAGGCTTTCGGTGCTGCCGATGGTGGCGCCGGCCGCGGTGGCAAGGCCCTCTATCCGGCTTTGGAGGTTTGCCGAGGCGATGGCATCGCTGGCGCCCTCCAGTGTGATTTTGCGCGTGCGCGCAGCCGCCTGCAATCGGGCAAGCTCCGCACGCAACATCGGCAGGCCGTCGGCCACCGCTGTCAATCGCGGGAGCAACATCCGGGCGTCCTCGATCCTGGCCTCGCGTTGCTGATAGAGATCGACGAGCGGAGCTATGGCGAGAAAATAAAGGCTGCCCAGCACCAGCAAGAGCAGACTAACTGCCAAAAGCTGGCCGCGGCGGCCGGTTGGTAGAGCGGTGATCGAGGCTACGGCACAACCTCCGTCACGATGGTGAAAATTTCCTGTCGAAGCGCTTCGATCCGCGTGACAGGCGCAGCAAAAGTCGGGTTGTGGAATTCGGCATCGACCGCTACCGCGCCGATCAATCTTGCGGCGGCGGCCGAACGGCCGCTCATCGTTAGCTTGCGTTGCTGCAGCTGCATTTCGGTCAGATAACTATCGTCAGGCAGAACGCGTGTGGCGGCAGCCAACACCAATAGCGGCTGCCCAACTTTCTCACGCTCCTTGACGATAATCTCAGCGCTGCCCGCCAAATGGGTAATCTCCTTGTGCAGCCGGTCAGCTTCCGTGGCGGCGGCCCGCCCGGCCGCAAGCGACTGATCGAGCCTCGACATCGTGATGGACTGGCGAACAAAGGGCGTGACGATTGCCGCCAGCGCGAGCAGGGTGCAGCATAGCGCGAGCGGTTTGAGCATCCTTCGGGTGAGCCCGTCGGCCGGATGTCGCTCGCTGTCGAGCGGTAGCCAGAACCCGGCGTCGGGCCCGTCAGCGACCTCCGCGCGAACGGGGGCCACTCCGGCCTTGCCGAGCGGCTCGAGCAGTACAGCGAGCCGCGATTTCGGGGCCAGCACCAATCGCACCAATAAACGCCCCCGCTGCCGATCTGCGGCTTCCACCCGGTGATTCCAGTAGATTTCGTCAGGTTTGAACGGGGTCTCCCGATCCATCTCAAAAAGGAGAGCCTGGTCGAGTTCGCGTTCGGCGGCGAGCGGCAAGACCAATGTCTTGGCCAGGATATCGTCGTGTTGGAGCCGCAAAACCGCAGGCTTGGACGGCGAGTGCGGCAGCTCGGCGAGATCCGCTGCGCCGACGACGAATTGGCCGAGCGGCGCCTCCCTGCCGCCGCGACGAAGCCCGACCGCGATCCGATCCATCTGCGGGCTGATCGGCGTGATCACTGTCGCATCCGCCGCCGTCGGAGAAGATTGCCGCAGAACCGGCGGCAACAGCTCTCTAAGCTGGCCGAACCACCAATAGAGAAAATCGCGTAACATGCCCCCGAACCGAGCGACCAAATCCGTAGGTGAAACCCGCTATATGGCAGCCTTGCCGCGGGTCAGGGCCGACAGGACGCTCATCCTCTGCATTTCAACAGAATTTCCGATTGTGGCTCGATCAAGGCGTTTGCGATGTTTTCAGCAAACCTGCGGCGTTCAAACCAAAATACCTTCCTCAATCGGATTATCCGGCCTGGGCTCGCGGCGAATCACCTGGGCTCGCGGCGAATCAGTTGTGTGGGCCAATCGCATCATCAATCGCCATTGAAGCGGCTGGCCTACAGCACCGGCGCTGCGATCAGATCGGGCCAGCGCCGCTGATCGCCCTTGGGAAATATCAGGCGGATGCGCACCAGCGCTGGTGGCGCTGGGCCAGCCCACTGGGACTGCCACGCCGCCGGCTGATCAGGCGTGCTTGCTCCCCAATAGGCGATGTCGAGCTGCGTGACATCAGCGACGAGTTCCGTCTCGGTTGGCGATGGGGGTGGGCCCAGCGGTATTACGTGCAGATGCGGCGTCCACGTCAGTATCAGGTTTCTGTCGTGCAGGGCTATCTGGATGTCCGCGTGCCGCGTCGGACCGAGCCCGGTGGGCAAGTCGCCGATGAAGCTCAAATGCTCTGCATCGCCCCGAAACCCGTTCGTCGCAGGCGCTCCGCCGATACCGCCGGCTGGGGCGACGGCGATGCCGGTCAGCAAGCTGCGAAGGATTCGGGCGCCGGCATCGAGCTCCGCGGTTTCGCTGACGCGCCGTTGCTGCGCGTTCCATAACGCCAAGCCGGCGCGCACCCCGTGACCGAGGCCTGCGATCAACAGCCCCAGCACGACCACAACGACCAAAGTTTCGAGCAGCGTGAACCCGCTTTGACGACCGCCGGCGCGGTATCGGCTCTGGGCATTAGCCATTTGATGCACCGGTGCCGAGCCTCAGTGTCCGCAGCGTGACGGCGCGCTCGTGCCCGCGCGACTGCCAGGAAATCGCGACCTCGACGGAAAACAGGGTCGTGGTTTGCTCGGTGGTTCCATCCGCCGCGACCCCTTGGCGCTGCATTTCCGGCTCAATTCGCAGATGCCAGCGATAGCCGCCGCCGTCGTCGCCGCTCCAGTCACCTTCGACCAGCGCCGCGTCGCGGCCGATCGCGGCGAGATGCGACTGCGCCCGCTGAAGCGCTTCCTCGGCGCGCGCCGCGCTGTCCACCGCAAAGATGCCGCTGCTTCCTGCTTGGAACAGCCCAACGAGCGCGAGTCCGGCGATCGCTACCGCCACCACCACCTCCAGCAAGGTGAAGCCGGCATCCGCCCGCGGCCGCCTAGCGGACATCGGCAATCCTCACCCGACCGGAGAGCCAGTCGACCCCGACTGCCACGCGACGTGCACCATCGGCAAGCATGATGCGACCGCCAGTCGAACTGCCATCAGGGTTGAAGCGGATATCGCCGACGGTGCCACCGCGCCGCTCGCCGCTGATCGTAAGCAGAGCGACCGCCAGCTGCGCCGGCAGAGCGTGCGGCGGTCCATTGCCGACTTGATAGCGGTGGCCGGCCAGGTCGAGGGCAAAGGCGACCGGGTGGTTTTCGGCAATCGCCTGCGAGCGGGCCAACCGCAGCTCCGCGGCGAGTTCGGCCGCGGTCCCGCGCAAGCTCAGCCCGCTGCTCCAGGGTGCCCTGTAGCCGACGATCAGCACCAGTGCGAAACCGAGAACCGCCAAAACGACAAGCAGCTCGATCAAGCTGAACCCGCTTGGGTCTTCCACCCGCCGCGCCCTCACTGGCGCGGGTGGTGCCGCCGACATCGACTCAGCCGGCGAGATCATTGAGGCTCAGCATCGCGGTCAAGAGGGCGCTGATGATGCCGGCGACAGCCAGCCCCATCGCAATCGTGATCATCGGCACCGCGAGCGCCACCAGGCGCTGCATCATCAACCGCGCCTGCTCTTCGTGGATATCAGCCGCCTTCAGCGACATCGCCGCGAGCTGCGCCGCCTCTTCACCAAGCTGCAGCAGCTGAATCGTTCGCGCCGGGAAGATCGCGGCGGCGGCAAGCGGCCGCGACAGCCCGGCCCCGCCCTTGGCCTTCGCCGCCGCAGCTTCGACCGCCTCGGCGGCGGCGAGATTGCCGAGCGCATCCTTTGCGATACCCAAGGCTGAGATCAGCGCCACTCCGTTTTCGAGCAAATTGCCGAGGGTTCGCGTCAGTCGTGCTGCCAATGTTTCGCGAATCAGGGTTCCGAAAACCGGTACCCGCAACAGCATCCGATCAAAGCGGATGCGATAATCGGGTATCGTCAGCAGATGGCGGATAACGACCGCGGCAATTACAATAGCCGCCAGCAACCATGGTGACGCAACCCCGACAATCGTGCCGATGGTCATCAAGACCCTGGTGGCTGTCGGCAATTGTGCGCCCGCTTCCTCGAAGATCGGCGTGAATTGCGGCAGCACGTAGCCGAGCAGCAGCATGATCGAGCCGATCGCGGCGACGACCAGCAGGGCCGGATAGACGAGCGCCGAACGCAGGCTGGCGGTCAGGCTCCTTTCGCGTTCGAGCAGCCCCGCCAGCCGGTCGAGCGTCAGGGGCAGCGTTCCGCCCGCCTCGCCGGCCCGCACCAGGCCGAGATAGAGCTTGGAGAAGCTCTTCGGCTCCTGTGCGAGGGCCGCCGCGAGCGCGCTTCCCGCGCGCACCTTGTCGCGCACCGTGGCGAGCACGGCGCGGGCGCGGGCGCTCCGCGTGTTTTCCACGACAAAGCGCAGCGCGCGGTCGAGATCCTGCCCCGCTGCCAGCATGATCGCCAATTCGCGGGTGACCTCGCCGAGCGCCGTCTTGCCCAGCGGGCGCGAACGGCCGAGCTCGATCTGCAAATAGTCGGAAAGCCGGCGACGCCGATCGGCCGCATCGGCGCGCAGGACGACCCGGC
>JAFAOB010000076.1 GCA_019238055.1 Alphaproteobacteria bacterium | reverse complement strand
TTGCTGCCAGGCAACTGATCCTTGATGCGGTCCCACTGATCATCGCGAAGTGCATAGCGGCGCACGGTCAACCTCCGAATCGGTTGACCAGCTATGAATCACACAATCCAACGCGCCGGAATCCCTAAATTGAGGACAGGCCCTAGTGCTTTTTTCTTATTCGACTTTGGAGAACACTAGTGATTCACGCGTCAGGTGGCTGCGGCACCTCACAGACCGTGCGTCACTCCCGGAAATTTGATCGGACATAATCCAACCACATTAACCTTTATGTCAATACATTTTTGCCCAGAAGTTGGGCTTAGGCGCATCGTCGGAATGGATCGACGATGAATTCTAAATCGCGATAACCGTCATATGGCTCGGACCATACTGCAGAAAGTCATGGTTTGCTGCCACACGCCGCGATCAGCTTGCTTGCTCGGCCGGCTGACGAAGCGCCTATCCGAACCGGTTGGTGCGGGGGAAGCCCATCGGTACGGTGCGACCGGCGCCGCCGCGCGGCCCCACCCAGGGGGAAAGATCGGTCACGGTGCGGATGCGGCCGCGGCCAGATAGCGCCTGGGCGCCGTTCCCGGCTTCGCCCTGCGCCCAACTGAGACCGTCGGCGAGGCGCAACACTTTGGCGTCCGCCAGCCCACCCGATTTGTAGCGCTGCAAGATGACTCCGCGACCGCGCGTCATCAGCGGAATGTCGTCGAGCTTGACCACCAGCATGCGGCGGTTATCGCCGAGCAAGGCGACGGCATCACCCTCCTCCGCGCGCAGGCAGATACGAGCGATCGCCCCTTCAGATGGCATCAAGACCTGCTTGCCAGTGCGGGTCTGCGCCACCGCTTCCTCGCCGTCGACGACGAAACCGCGGCCGTCGCTCGCTACAACCAGCAATTCCATGCCCGGCCGATAAGGGAACATCGCGACGACGTCGTGCTCGTTCGGCAGATCGACCATCAGCCGCAACGGCTCGCCTTGGCCGCGCCCGCCGGGCAGACGATCAATGCCGATCGTGTAAAAGCGGCCGTTTGTGGCGAACACCAGCAGGCGATCGGTGGTTTCGGCGGCAACCGCAAAACGCGGGCCGTCACCCTCTTTGTAGCGCTGCTCGGAGGCCGAGGCGCCGTGGCCCTTGATCGCCCGCACCCAGCCCTTTTGCGAGCACAGCACGGTTACCGGCTCGCGCTCGACCAAAGCCGCGACCGGGATCTCGATCGAGGGTGGAGCCTCTGCGAGTGACGTGCGGCGCCGACCGAGCGCCGTATCGCCGCCAAATTCGGCGGCAGTCTCGGCGATTTCCTTGGCAATTGCGCGCCATTGCCGGCGCTCGCTGTCCAACAAGCGCGTCAGTCTTGTTTCTTCGGCCGAAAGCGAGCCGAGCTCCTTGCGGATCGCAATTTCTTCGAGGCGCCGCAATGTCCGCAGCCGCATATTCAGGATTGCCTCGGCCTGCACCTCGCTCAGCTCCCAGCGGCGCATCATCGCGTCCTTCGGGTTGTCGTCCTCGCGGATGATACGGATGACCTCGTCGAGATTAAGATAGACAACAATCTGGCCCTTCAGGATCTCGATACGCCGGGCAACTGCGGCAAGACGATGGCGGCTGCGGCGCCGCAACACCTCACGGCGATGATCGAGAAAAGCCTGCAAAGCCTCCTTAAGGCTCATCACCCGCGGCACACCCGCGAGGTCCAGGACGTTGAGGTTTAGCGGCACGCGGATTTCGAGTTCGGTCAGCCGGAACAATTGCTCCATCAGCACGCCGGCATCGACATTGCGGCTCTTCGGCTCGAGGACGAGCCTCAAATCCTCCGCCGATTCGTCATGGATATCGGCGAGCAGGGGCAATTTTTTTTCTTCCAGCAGTGCCGCGATCTTTTCAACGAGCCTGCCCTTCGGCACGCCAAACGGGATCTCGGTCACGACGATCTGATAGGCGCCATGCCCCAGCGGCTCGGTCGTCCAGCGCGCGCGCAGGCGAAAGCTGCCGCGGCCCGCGGCATAGGCTTGGCGAATGTTCTCGGCGGGTTCGACCAGAACGCCGCCCGTCGGAAAATCAGGACCGGGGAGGTGAGCGCAGAGTGCTTCGACCGTGCAGGCGGGCTCCTCGATCAAGTGGAGCAGAGCAGCGCACAACTCGCCGGCATTGTGCGGTGGAATATTGGTCGCCATGCCGACAGCAATGCCCGCCGCACCGTTTGCCAACAGGTTTGGAAAGCGGGCGGGCAGGACGACCGGTTCGCTGTCCTCACCGTCATAGGTCGGGCGAAAATCGACGGCGTTCTCGTCGATGCCCTCGAGCATCGCCTGTGCAACTGCTGAAAGGCGGCTCTCGGTGTAGCGCATCGCCGCGGCGTTGTCGCCGTCGATGTTGCCAAAATTCCCTTGGCCGTCGACCAGCGGATAGCGTTGCGAAAAGTCCTGGGCGAGCCGTACCAGCGCGTCATAGACCGCAAGCTCGCCATGCGGATGAAACTTGCCGATCACGTCGCCGACAACCCGAGCGCATTTTTTGTAGCCGGAGGCAGGATCGAGCCGCAGCTGCTGCATCGCATGCAGGATGCGGCGATGAACCGGCTTCAGCCCGTCACGCACATCGGGCAACGAGCGCGACATGATCGTCGACAGGGCGTAGGACAGATAGCGCTCGCCGAGCGCCTCGGCGAAATCGACCTCGCGGATTTCGCCAGCCGTAGCGGTTAACGACATGGTTCAGGATTCTCGATCGAAATGGATGACAGGCCGAGTGGGGTCATTCAGAGCAAAGTTCGTGGGGCTGTCGCGGAGGTGAGCCTGGAAGCTGATCGGGATGGACCTCCTGGTCGATACCAGCCCGTGCTTTGTCCATTCCGGCGTGCTCCGCATAAGCTCAAATAGCACGAAATCAAGGAACTTAGGGGGCGGCGACCACGCGCCGGAAGCGCTCAGCAAGGCGAGCGCGGGCGGCAGGCATCCCACTGCCCTGCGGCAACAATACGTGATGCAGCAAGAAATACTCGGTCAGGCGCAGACCGGCAGTGATCTGCGCTGCATCGAGGCTCGTGTTTCGCCATAAGAATTCCGGCAATTGCAATAGCTTGTCATGATAGGGCCGGCCCGTCTCGCGGGATACCGCACGGCCCGAACGCGGCGAGACATAGGCCAGTCCGGTCGTGGCACCGGTCACGGCGCAGCGTGTGAGTGAGAGGCCGAAGCCCAATGATGCGAGCAGCTTGCATTCCCAGTCGACATAATGCGCCGGCCACTCTTCCGTCGAATCGATCGCATCCAGCAGTGCGGTGAACGAGGCAAAGACGTCGGGATGCGGCTCGCGCTCGGGCAGGGTAGCTGCGACCAAAGCCGCGGCGGCGCTAAGCGCCGCCAACCGACCGGGATCATCAATAAAGCGCCCCGCGTGCCCCCGCACCAATTCACAGGCGAGGGTTCCCAAATGCGCGGACAGCCGCCCGCGCCACAGGGCGGCAACCTCGTTTCCGGTCTGCAGGATCGCGCGCAATTTCGGCGATTGTCCACCACGTACCAATCCCAAATGCCGCCCGTGCTCGCGCGTCAGCAATTCGGCAATCAACGCGCTTTCGCCATGCCGCCGAAGCGCGACCACATAACCGGTGTCACTCCACTGCATCAGACCTCATAATCGAGTCCCAGCGCATTGAAGCGCTCGCGGTCCTCGCTCCAGTTCTCGCGCACTTTCACAAACAGGAAGAGGTGAACCCGCCGCTCCAACATTCGCTCGAGTTCGGCGCGAGCACGAGCGCCGACCGACTTGATCCGCTGGCCGCGCTCGCCAAGCACGATCGCACGCTGGCTCGGCCGCTCGACATAAATGACCTGTTCGATGCGCACGCTGCCGTCGCGCCGCTCCTCCCAGCTTTCGGTCTCGACCGTGGACGCGTAAGGCAGCTCGTCGTGCAATTGCAGAAATACCTGCTCACGCGTAACCTCCGCGGCCAGCAGGCGCTCGGGCGCATCCGAGAGCTGGTCCTCCGGGAAGAGCCATGGCCCAGGCGGCACGGCAGCCGCGAGATGACGCTTAAGATCTTCGACCCCGTCGCCGCTCAGGCCGGAAATCATAAAGACTGGATCGAAATCCCCGGCTTTTGCCAGCTCCGCAGCCAACGCGAGCAGGCGGTCACGGCGCACCAGATCGATTTTGTTCAACGCCAGGATGGATCGGCGCCGACGATCAGCGAGATGGTCGAGAATGCTCCGGACATCCGGACCGATCCCGCGCGCCGCATCAACCAACAGCACGGTCTCGTCGGCATCTTCGGCACCCGACCAAGCCGCCGCGACCATCGCCCGATCCAGTCGCCGACGCGGCGCAAAGATGCCCGGCGTGTCGACATAAATGATCTGCGCCGAGCCCTCGATCGAGATCCCGAGCAGCCGTGTCCGCGTGGTCTGCGCTTTCGGCGTGACGATGGCGAGTTTGCAACCGACCAGCTGGTTTAGCAGCGTCGATTTGCCGGCGTTGGGAGTGCCGATCAGCGCGACATAACCGCAGCGGGTAGCCGGAGAGGATGTTTTGGTTTGGGGCACCCTAGCTATATGGCTGCCCCTGATTGTAACCGCCACCTCCTAGGCTCACCGCGACCACATCTCCTGACACCCTCCGCACTGGGCCGATAGCGGGAGAAACGCCGATGGGATTATGCGGTATGGTGCTTGGCCCAGTCGACGACCTCGGCATGAGTGGCGAACCAAACCCCCTTTTGCGCCTGGGCATGGCGGATGACCTCTTCGAGGATCCAGATCCGCGAGCGATAACCAATTACATGCGGGTGCATCGTCAACTGAAAGATCCCGCCTTCAGCGTACGCCGCATCAAATTCACGGCGGAAGATATCAAGCACATCCGTCGGCGGGGTGTACGGACGCAGCGCCGAAAATCGGTTCATCATGAAATAGACGGCATCGTCGCGCACCCATTCAACCGGCAGTTCGACGATCCCAGTGGGCGCACCATCAAGCAGCAATTCGTAGCAATCTTCGTCCGACATCAATGAGGAATCGTAGGCGAGCCCCATCTCCTTTTCGATTTCCAGCGTATGGCGGCTGAAATCCCAGGAAGGTGTGCGCAAACCGACCGGCCGCGTCCCGCTTACTTTTTCCAGGGTCTCGGCTGAGCGCAGCATCAACTCACGCTCGGCCTCGTAGGGCAGTACCGAATTCAATTCGTGAATCCAGCCGTGTATGCCGATCTCGTGGCCGTCGGCGATGACCCGGTGCTGTTCCTCCGGGTGCAACAGCGCTACGACCGCCGGCACGTAAAAGCTGGCCTTGACTCCGTACTTCCCCAGCACCTGAAGAATGCGCGGCACGCCAACGCGATTGCCGTATTGCCCCCAAGCAAGACGCCCAATCGAATTGCCACCCTCGCGCAGATCACTCGTCTCATGGTCGCTGTCGAATGACAATGCCACAGCACAACGGGCGCCTCCGGGCCATTCCGCTGGGCGCAATTTGCGCCCAGCGCGTACCCGGTTGACACGCGCGCGCCATTCCTGTTCGGGCCATTGCCAGGGTTCAAGACCAGTGTTTTTCGAATTCATGCGGTCGTCCTCCTTGTCCGTAACAGGCCGGAGGCGCGGCCGAGAAAGGCAGATTGGTCGGAGCGGTGAGATTCGAACTCACGACCCTCAGCACCCCATGCTGATGCGCTACCAGACTGCGCTACGCTCCGACTGGGCGGCTCCTGCCAAGGATGGGATCATAACCCTGGGCACTTCCGGGCGCAACGGTGCGCCTTGTATGATCAGCTGTGACACTGTTCCGCGGGACTTCTAGAAACCGCAGTTGGCGCGCGGCGCGTGTCGCCGGAGGAGGCCTCAGACCATGAGCAGCGCACATCAGCCCGAAGACGCCTTGGCTGGCGGCGGCTCTGCATGCCCGGCTACTCCCGCCAAGCCGCTGTTGATCTGGTTCTTGAGCGAGTGGCTCGCGCGAAATACCAGCACCCGGCGCGGGCTGATCGGCACCTCTTGTCCGGTCTTGGGGTTGCGACCGATGCGCTGACCCTTCTGGCGCACCGCAAAGCTGCCGAAGGATGAGATCTTGACGATCTCGCCCCGTTCGAGAGCGCCTGAAATCTCAGCGATCACCGACTCGACCAGCTCCGCGGACTCGATGCGCGACAATCCGACTTCTTGATAGACCGCTTCGCTGAGTTGTGCGCGAGTTACCGTGTGCCCGGCCATTGATCCCTCCCCGCTTTTGGCGAAGGTTACTCCGGCACGAAAATCCGGTCAAATTCCAAACTGTTGTCGCTCTCGCGGCGGTGGCGATGGTGCGTCCGAGATCCTACCAGCGCAACATGCTCGCACCCCAGCTAAGACCACCGCCGAGCGCCTCGAGCAGCACCAGATGTCCTGGCCGGATGCGGCCATCGGCAACTGCCGTGGCCAGCGCGAGCGGGATCGAGGCAGCCGAGGTGTTGGCATGGCGCTCGATCGTCGAGACGATTTTGCCGGCCGAGAGCCCGAGCTTGCGCGCCACCCCATCAATGATTCGGCTGTTGGCCTGGTGCGGCACTAGCCAATCGATGTCGGCGGCGTTAAACCCATTGGCAGCGAGCGCTTCATCTACAACTTCGCTCAGGTGTTGTACTGCCTGGCGAAAAACCTCGCGCCCCTCCATCCTCAGATGACCACTATGCCGAGTCGATGAGGGGCCGCCATCGACATAGAGAATGTCGTATTGTCTGCCATCCGAGTGCAGATGGGTCGACAGAACGCCGCGGCCACGGGAACCGGGGTCGGGAACTGCCTTTAGCACCAAGGCACCAGCGCCGTCGCCAAACAGGACACAAGTGCCGCGATCTTCCCAATCGAGGATCCGTGAGAACGTCTCGGCGCCGATGACGAGTGCAGTGCGCGCTTGGCCGAGGCGCAACGCATTATCGGCAATACCGAGGGCAAAGATGAACCCGGCGCAGACCGCCTGGACATCAAAGGCCGCACCATGGCTCATGCCGAGCTGCGCCTGTACCTTGGCTGCTGTTGCCGGAAAGGTGTTGTCAGGAGTGGCCGTGGCGAGCACAATCAGGTCGACATCGCTGCCGCTCGTGCCGGCATCGGCAAGCGCGCGCTGTGCTGCACGCAGGGCCAAATCGGAAGTCAGCTCGCCGTTCGCCGCTATCCGACGCTCACCGATGCCCGTGCGCTGACGGATCCATTCGTCGGACGTATCAAGGCGGGCGGCCAATTCGATGTTAGTGACGATCCGCTCAGGCAAATAAGCGCCGCAGCCGACGATTTGAGAGCGCGCCAGCATGCTGGGGTTACAGAGCCGCGCTTTGCGGCGCAGCAGGTGCCGCATCGAGGCGCGCGAGATCGACCCGGATCTTGTCGAGAAAACCGTTGAGCGTCATGTCAACTGCGACGCCGACCGCATGGGCGAAGCCCAGCGAGTCAGTGGAGCCATGGCTCTTGACCGCGATGCCACAAAGGCCGAGGAAAACTGCCCCGTTGTACCGACGCGGATCGAGGCGCATCCGTAATTTGCGTAGCGCATTTCGTGCGAAGAGATAGCCGATCCGCGCCGATAGCGAGTGCCGAAAGGCCGCGGACATAAATTCGGTAAACAGTTTCGCGGTTCCTTCGGCGGTCTTGACTGCGACATTGCCAGTGAAGCCGTCGGTCACAACCACATCGACCGTGCCTGCGGGAATGTCATCGCCTTCGATAAACCCGTAAAACCGGATTGGGCTTGCCGTGCTTCGCAAGCGCAAGCTGGCAGCTCGCACAGTGTCATTGCCCTTTTGATCCTCCGACCCGACGTTTAACAGGCCGACCGTGGGTTCGATGAGACCCAGCACCGAGCGGGCAAATGCGTCCCCCAACAGCGCAAATTGAACCAGGTTCTCGGCATCGCATTCGACATTGGCGCCGAGATCGAGCATCACGCTCTCGCCGCGCTGGGTCGGGAAGAACGAGGCGATCGCTGGCCTATCAATTCCGGGCAGGGTCTTGAGCGCGAACTTTGCCATTGCCATCAAAGCGCCGGTATTGCCGGCGGATACAACACCGTCAGCAAGCCCCTCGGCAACAGCATCGATTGCCAACCGCATGCTCGATTGCCGCCCGGACCGCAGCGCCACCGAGGGCTTATCGTCGTCCATCACCACTTCGCTTGTGTGATGCAGTTCGACGGCCGCGGCCAGCTGCGGCAGCTTGGCGAGCAGCGGTCTCAGCCGGTTCTCCTCGCCAAAAATCATAAACCGCAAGCCGGGGTGGCGTTGCAGCGCGATCTCGGCACCGCGCAACACCATCTCCGGGGCGCGGGCGCCGCCCATCGCGTCTAAGGCGATCGTAATCTCTCGGCTCACGGTTGCGCCGCCTCCCGCCGGCGCCGGACGATCAGGTCGTCTCGGGACGCTGGGCCGTGACTTCGCGTCCGTCGTAATAACCGCAGGCTTGGCACAGATGGTGCGGTCGTTTGAGTTCGCCGCAATTCGGACATTCGGCATAGGCCGCGGGTCTAAGAGCATGATGCGAACGCCGCATATTGCGGCGTGAGGGCGAGGTTTTCTTCTTTGGGACGGCCATCAGCGACTCGTTTCGGGGATTGCACAGCGCCTCGGCGTCTTAGCCAAAAACGCCGGTGGCAGCAACAAGCATGGCATTTCTCGCCCCTATGAGCAGGGGCGTCAGTTCAGCGAATGACGCAACCGCTCGAGAGCCGCGAACGGACTGTCTTCCGCTTCAGCAGCCTCCAGCGGATCGATTACGGCGTCCTCTAGCCGCGGGAAATCTGGCAGCGCTAACGACAGCTCTTGGGCCACCGCTTCGCCGATATCGATCGTATCGCCAGTGAGCGGCTCGAATACCGGTTCGTCGATGTCGAGGTCGATCTCTGTCTGTTGTTCTTCGAGGGGGGCATAGACCAATGAGAAGGTTTGTGCAACTCGCCCCGGCACGGGGTCGAGCGTGACGACGCAGCTTTGCACGAACTCGGCCTCGAACGTTGCATCGAGCCGGATCAGCTCGCCATTGACACGCTGCAGCGTCACCACGGCGGCGAGCCGATCGAGCGCGATCAAATCGAACCGTTCAGCAAGCCGTTCGCGTTCCCCAGGCGTCGCTTCGATCGCAGTGCGGAACGGCTCCGAACCCAATCGGGCAAGCGGCACAAGGCGCGAGAATTCTGGGACGGAGTTGTTCATCGCCGGCCTCTGGTTTCGACCAGTACGCCGTTCGATCCACCCCGGCTAGGTGCTGGGAAGCGGACATAGCCGTCGATCAATTCCACAGCGGATTGATCGGCCAGCTGCAATGCGGCGGAACGTGTGTAATCGACCATAGCCGCAAGGGAACCCGCCGATTCGCCGACGGTCCCGAAAAGGTTGCGGGCGAGCGCAGCACTCAGTGCCGCATCGTCATCGCGGGCAAGCCCGTCCTGATATGCGCGAATGCGGCCATAAAAGCCTTGCGCCATCCGCTTCACATGACGACCGACGCTCAAATCGCCGGTGCCCATTTCGCGCAAGCCTCGGTCCATATCGGCGAACATCGTATCGAAAAACGTCTGAGAAACCATTGCCGATTGCGGCTGCTCGGATTTGAGGCGATGCAGATACAAAAACGCATGCAGGCAAATCAGCTCGAAACGCCCATCCAGCGTGTCGGGAACACCGAATTCCGTGAAGAACATTGGATTTCGCGCTTGCACGACGATCCGCTGATAAGCGCGTTCCGCGGCGTCGTGCACCGATTTGCGTCTAGATAGGGAGATCACAAGCCGGCTCGCGCTCCGGCAACCGGCAACGTTGACAATCCGTGTCGCCCCGTTAAACCTACCAGCCTCAATTGGGCCTGCGTCAGGCCGGTTTCAACCAAAGCCCATCTGTCGCGCCCGCCATTATTTATCGAGCCATGCCCATTTCACGCTTCTTTACGCTCCCATCTATGATCTGTGCCATGATGGGCCTTGTTGCCTGCGCGACTTCGGTGGAGCAACGCGGTAACCTCCCACCCGCTGACGAGATTGCCCAAATTCATCCCGGCAAAACAACCAAAGACCAAGTCATAAAGATCCTGGGTTCGCCCTCCAGCGTCAGCGTCTTCACCGAGAATAACTGGTATTACGTAAGCGCCAAGACCAAGCAGTACACATTCTTCGAACCCAAAGTCCTCGACCAGGAGGTATATGTCGTTGATTTCAACAGCGACGGCGTCGTCCAAGCGGTCGAGCACAAGACATTGGCGGACGGGAAACCGATCCAGCCGGTGGCGCGCGCCACACCCGCTCCCGGCCGCGAGCTGTCTTTTATCGAGCAGGTCATCGGCAATCTCGGCAAATTCAACGGTGGCGGGGGCGGAGGCGAGACCGGCCCAGCTGGCCGGCCGCCCGGTCCTAACCCGTACAGCAACGAATAGCCGTTGCGATCGGCACCAAAGCTGGGCCTCAGCCCACCCACCACTTGGCAAGGATCGCGAGCAACAGCAGCGCCACAATATTGGTGATCTTGATCATTGGGTTGACCGCCGGCCCCGCGGTGTCTTTGTAGGGGTCGCCGACGGTATCGCCAGTAACCGCGGCTTTGTGCGGCTCTGAGCCTTTGCCGCCGTGATGGCCTTCCTCGATGTATTTCTTGGCGTTGTCCCAGGCGCCGCCGCCCGAGGTCATCGAAATCGCGACAAAGATCCCGGTCACGATGGTGCCGAGCAACATCGCGCCGAGCGCTTCAAAGCCGGCCGCCGGCTGCCGTGCGATCCCCCATACGATAAAAAACAGCACGATCGGCGCCAATACCGGCAGCAACGACGGCACGATCATCTCGCGGATTGCGGCCCGGGTCAGCATGTCGACGGCGCGGCCATAATCGGGCTTGGCTTTGCCTTCCATGATGCCGGCGATGTCGCGGAACTGTCGCCGCACCTCGATTACGATCGCGCCGGCCGAACGCCCGACGGCCTGCATGCCCATCGAACCAAACAGATAAGGCAACAGCCCGCCGATAAACAGGCCGATGACGACAAACGGATCTTGCAGCGCGAAATGCACGTCGAGCTTCGGAAAATAATGGTGCAGGTCCTCGGTGTAGGCAGCGAATAGCACCAGTGAGGCAAGCGCGGCCGAACCGATCGCATAACCCTTGGTCACCGCCTTGGTGGTGTTGCCGACGGCGTCGAGGGCATCGGTCGTGCGCCTGACCTCGCGCGGCAGATCGGCCATTTCGGCGATGCCGCCGGCGTTGTCGGTCACCGGCCCGTAAGCGTCGAGCGCAATGATCATTCCGGCAAGCGCGAGCATTGTTGTCGCCGCGACCCCGATCCCAAACAAACCGCCGATCAGGAACGAGACGATGATGCCGACGCAGATCACGATGACCGGCAACGCCGTCGCTTCCATCGAAACGGCGAGCCCCTGGATTACATTGGTGCCGTGTCCGGTGGTCGAGCTTTGCGCAATGCTGCGCACCGGCCGGTATTCGGTCGCGGTGTAGTATTCGGTGATCCACACGATAAAGCCGGTGACGAACAGTCCGACGATCGCGCATACCCACAGCCCCAACCCGCTGACGTTGGCAGTCGCCGCAGTCGCGGCAATGCCGGCCGTCATTGGCAACGGCGGCGAAAAGCCGATGAGCCAGTTGATGACCAGTGCGATCGCTCCGATCGACAAGATGCCGGTCGCGATCAGACCCTTGTAGAGCGCCCTCATGATCCCGTTGTCAGGGCCGAGGCGCACAAAAAAAGTGCCGATGACCGAAGTCACGATGCACGCCGCCCCGATCACCAGCGGCAACAGCAGCATCTTGTCGCGGATTTCGGCCGATTGGCCGGGCGCCGGCGCAAAAAAGATCGCGGCGAGCAGCATCGTCGCGACGATCGTGACGACGTAGGTTTCGAATAAATCGGCCGCCATGCCGGCGCAGTCGCCGACATTGTCGGCAATCACGGCAGGGTTGCGCGGATCGTCCTCGGGAATGCCGGCCTCGACCTTGCCGACCAGATCGGCGCCGACATCGGCACCCTTGGTAAAGATGCCGCCGCCAAGCCGCGCAAAGATCGAAATCAGCGAAGCGCCAAAACTGAGCCCGACCAGAGCCTCGAGCACCGGGCGCAAATCGGGCCCGGTGACCGTCGCGCGCATGATAAAGTAGTAGATCGACACGCCGAGAAGGGCGAGCCCGACGACCAGAAGGCCGGTGACCGCTCCCGCCTTGAAGGCGATCCCGAGCCCCGGTCTAAGACCACCGCGCGCCGCCTGTGCCGTTCGCACATTGGCCCGCACCGACACGTTCATCCCGACATAGCCGGCCGTTCCCGACAATACCGAGCCGATCAGGTAGCCGATCGCAACGCGCCAACCGAGCAGAGCGCCGAGGATGATTAGGATGATGACGCCGACCAGTGCTACGGTGCGGTATTGACGGTTCAGATAGGCACGGGCGCCGACCTGCACCGCACCCGAGATTTCCTGCATCCGGGCGCTCCCGGCATTGGCGCTCAGCACCTGCCGGCTGGTTACAAAACCGTACAGCAGGGCCAAGGCGCCGCAGGCGAAGATGACGTAATAATATGCGTTAGCCATCGAGAGCTCACGACCAAGCTAATTCAAGGAACTCCGCTGCCTGTCAGGGCAGGTCGCGGCGGCGGAACATGGCAGAAGCCTATGGCTTGGGCAATGGCCCAGCAAGCACACCTATTGCCGCGTTGGCGCAGCTGGCATGCGTCAAAAGTGTCGGTAGCCGGTGACTTCGACGAAAAGCTCGCGGCCGGTCGCATCGACCAGGCGCACGCCTTGGCCGGCCTCGATCCGGCCAATCCGCGCCACTGCCACATCGAGCCAGGCTCCGATGCCGCGGATGGTTTCAGCCGCCTCCGGCGCTGCCGTGAACGCAAGTTCGTAATCATCGCCGCCGATTGCCAGCCGCGCCGCGATGCCAGGCTCCAGCGCCGCTACTCGCCGCGCCGCCGCCGACATCGGCAATGCCGGCAGTTCAACGATTGCCGCCACATGTGAGGTCTCACAGATATGACCGAGATCGGCAAGCAAGCCATCCGAGATATCGATCATCGCATGCGCGATGCAGACGAGCGCAGGCCCTAGACGGACGCGCGGCTCGGGAAGCTGAAATCGGCGAACCAATGCCGCACGATTCTCGTCGTCAAGCTCGGGATAACCGCCACGCAGAATGCCGAGCCCGATATAGGCATCACCGATCGTACCGGAAACCCACACCTCATCGCCTGGTCGGGCTCCACTGCGGCGGATCTCCGTGCCCGCCGCGACCTCGCCGATCGCCGTCAATGAAAGTGTCGTCGGCCCGGGCGTCGAAACCGAATCCCCACCCAACAGGTCGACCCCATAGAGCTGCTGATCGGCGCCAAGTCCGCGCGCAAACTCCTCGACCCAGTCGGCGCCAAGCGAGATCGGCAATGCCGTTGTCAGCAAATAGTGCAGTGGCCGCGCACCCATTGCCGCCAGATCCGACAGGTTGACACGCAGCAATTTTTTCGCGACGAGATCAGGCGGGTCTTCGGGCAGGAAATGCACGCCAGCGACCATCGCATCGGCGGTCATGACCAGCCGATAGCCGGTCCGGCAATCGGCAAGAGCCGCATCGTCGACGAGTCCAAGGCCGCCCGGCCCGGCCAATGGGGCGAAAAAGCGGCGGATTCGCTCGAACTCACCCAGCGCTGCACCTCCCTCATGGGGGCTGTTCACCATCTCACATATCTGCCGGGCGGAGATTGCGGGCGAGCCGGTCGAGGACGCCGTTAGCCAGCGCCGGCTCCTTGCCGGTGAAAAATGCGTGGGCGATCGAGATATATTCGCTGATCGACACGCGCGCCGGCACATCCATGCGATGAACCAACTCCCAGGCGCCGGCGCGCAAGATCGCGCGCAACACTGAATCGAGCCGCGCCAACGGCCAGTCCTCGACCAGAGCGGTCGAGATGTCGGCATCGAGCCGCTCCTGATCGGTTGCAACCCCTCGCACGATATCGGCAAAAAACGCCGGATCAGCTTCGGCCAGCTGGTCGCCCTCGATCTCCTGGCCCAGCCGGTAGCGGGCGAATTCACGTACGACAGTGTCGGCGTCGAGCGCCGGGTTCAGTTCGAGCTGATAGAGCGCCTGCACCGCCGCTAGCCGGGCCACCGTGCGCCGGCGACCGCCGAGCCGCGGTCGTCCATCGCGCGTCGTATAATCGTCTGCGTGGGTCATGCGCTGTCCACAGCAAAGCGCCGCTTGAGCTCGATGATCGTGAGACAAGCGCGCACCGCCGCTCCGGCATGATCACGCCCTTCGGGTGCTGC
The DNA here is from genome assembly GCA_019238055.1 of Alphaproteobacteria bacterium. Lineage (GTDB taxonomy): Bacteria > Pseudomonadota > Alphaproteobacteria > ATCC43930 > CGMCC-115725 > AP-15. The sequence continues at coordinate 12,809 of JAFAOB010000076.1, read as the reverse complement.
GCGCGCCAATGCCTGAGCTTCATTCTCGCAGGTCAGAATGCCGTAGCCGATCGCCAGCCCATCGCGGACCGCCAGCTCTTGCAAGCCGCGCGCGCTCTCGGCGCAGATATGGTCGTAATGCGTCGTCTCGCCACGGATCACGCAGCCGAGCGCGACGTAGCCGTCGAACCGGTCGGTTGCGCGGGCGACAAGCGCGATCGCCCCCGGAATTTCGAACGAGCCCGGCACCTGCACACTCTCATGTGTTGCTCCCGCCGCGGTCAGCGCGCGCTCGGCACCGCTTCGCAAAAGATCGGCAATATGCGCGTAATAAGGCGCCTCGACGATGAGGATATGGGGCGGCCGGTTCATGGTGTCAGGCCCGAGATGGTGTCGGGCGTGGCCGTCGCAGCGCCAGGTACGGAGACACCCAACAGCCGCGCCACATAGCGGGCGATCGTGTCAATTTCGAGGTTCATCAATTGCCCTGGACGTGCCTCCTTGAAATTGGTGCAGGCAAGAGTGTGCGGGATGACGTTGACGCCAAAACTGTTCCCCGCGATCTCGTTGACCGTCAGGCTGACCCCGTCGAGCGCCACCGAGCCTTTGGAGGCAATGAACGGCAGCAGTTCAGCAGGCACCTCAAAGCTAAACCGTACTGACTCGGCTTCTGGCCGCCGCTCAACGATCCGCGCCAATCCGTCGACATGGCCGGAAACCAGATGTCCGCCCAATTCGTCGCCGAGTCGCAACGATTGTTCGAGATTGACCGGTGTACCCTCGGTCCAGGAGCTGATCGTCGTGCGCGTCAGGGTTTCGGCCGAAGCCTGCACCCGAAAAGCGCCGTCCTCCACGGCAATCACGGTCAGACACACACCCGAACATGCAATCGAGGCGCCGATCGCAATCGCCGCGGTGTCGAAGTGGGTAGCAATGGTCAGCTCGGCAAGTGGGCCCGGGCGGATATGCTGGACCCGCCCGACATCGGCAATGATCCCGGTAAACATAAGGCAAGGTTACGAGCCCAGGCGCACTTTTACCAGCCTGTCAAGCGCGCAGGTTGGCCATTCTCGCGCGATGGATTCGATGAGAGCCACCGGGCTTTGTCGTTATTACATCGTCAGCATCTGGCTCAGCTCGGGCCGCCCCGGCGGCAAGCCAGGGAAAACGTCCGCGAGCTGTCGGTCATCGAGCCGAAAATGGCGTTCGAGAATGGTGACGAGTGCGAGACGGTAATCGGTCGTGACCGCGAGATCGCGGCGCTGGTAAAGCTGTGGCGTCGCCAACCCGGGCCAATCGCCATAGATCTGGCCGCCCCGGACATCACCGCCCAAAACCCAGATCACATTGCCGTGACCGTGATCGGTCCCGCCATTGCCATTCTCGTGCACCGTGCGGCCGAATTCGGAGAGAACAACAATGACGGTGTCGCTCCACGCTTGCCCCAGTTCTCTTGCCAAGATAGCTAAACCGTTGCCGAGAGGCCGCAAACGATTAGCGAGCTGGCCCCTTTGATTGCCCTGATTAACGTGGGTGTCCCAACCTCCGAGGCTGGCAAAGGTGAGCCGGATGCGCTCGTCTCGGCGGAGTAGATGACCGAGCTGTGCCGCCTGGGCAGGAAAGCCGCCGGGCGGCGGGGCCCCGTTGTCGGCGCGCCGCATCTCCTCAGCGAGATCACCGAGTAACTCGGCGCGCGCCGCCCGGCCTTCGCGATAGGCCCTCGCGATAGCGTCGTCACCGGCATACAGGTGATCAAATTCCTGGCTCACCTCCGGACGGTCGAGCGGCATTGGATCTGCAGCTCGGGGACCTAGCGGCAAATTTGCGACCGGCAGTCTGCCCTTGAGGATTGCCGGCAGGGTCGGACCGATGCTGACTGCGTCGGTCGGGCCGTGCGGTGCGGGCAGCGCCGCAAGCAGTCGGTTCATCCACCCATCCGGCGTCGTGTTGTGTCCGGGCGTGCCATTCTCGATAAAGAGCTGCGCATCAAAATGGGAGCGGGTCGGGTCGGGCGACCCCGCCGCGTGGATAAAGGCCAGGGTGCCGTCGCTCCACAACGGCAGCAGACCAACAAGCGCCGGGTGCAGCCCGAAATGGCCATCGAGCGGCAGCACGCCGCCATCCGTACCGGGCCGCCCGATCGCAATCGTCGGGCGGACATCGTAGTAATCCCTCTCTCTATACGGGACAACGACGTTGATGCCGTCGATCGCACCGCGAAGAAAAATAACCACGAGCCGCTTCGGGCCGCCCCCTGCGAGTGCTGCCCAAGCGCTGCGGCCGACAGGCAGCAGCACCGGCGCCGTCGATAGCCTTAAGAAATCGCGCCGGTTCATTCTTGTCCCCTTATTGCCGCATATGGACCCGGACTGCCGAAGCTCAGTGCCGCCTGCCACCCCGGTCGGCCTACGGCAGTCGGGCCCGCATCTTGGCGGACAGGATTATACCCAGGACCCACTCAATCTTTTATCGCACCAAATTTTTCAGCTGCCATCGCGCGCTGGCGGGCAAATCTATGAGTTTGCCGGAAGCAAACGGCCGAATCGCTTCCTGTGATAAGGCGGCGCCAACTAACTAATAGAGGGCCGTAGAATCAGCTCAGTCGCACGCCTCCGCTCGTCTCGCGGCGATTTGTTTTAAGTGGAGTCGGAACCGCCCCGCGCAAATGACGTTCTGTGCCTGAGCGGAATCGCGGGCTAGGTCCGAACGAGGACGAGTAGCTCGCGGCATGCAAAGCAAAACCCAACATGGAGAGCCGTTATGAGGGCCCTCGTGTGGCATGGCACCACAGATATTCGCTGCGATACTGTTCCCGATCCCCGGATCGAGGATGATCGCGATGCTATTATCAAAGTAACGAGTTGCGCGATTTGTGGCTCAGACCTGCACCTCTTCGACCATTTCATGCCGGGCATGAAAAAGGGTGACATCATGGGCCACGAGACCATGGGCGAAGTGGTTGAGGTTGGCTCCGCTGCAAAGAGCAAGCTCAAGATCGGGGATCGCATCGTTGTGCCATTTACGATTATTTGCGGCGAATGCGAGCAGTGCCGCCGCGGTAATTTTTCGGTTTGCGAGCGCACCAACCGCAACAAAAAGCTCGCCGATACGGTATTTGGCCACACGACGGCGGGGCTATTCGGCTACACCCACCTGACAGGCGGCTACCCCGGCGGACAAGCCGAGTATCTGCGCGTGCCCTTTGCCGATGCCACACATATCAAGGTGCCGGACGGGGTACCTGACGAGAAGCTGCTGTTCCTGAGCGACATCTTCCCGACCGGCTGGCAGGCCGCGGTGCAATGCGACATCGAGCCTTCCGATACGGTTGCGATCTGGGGCTGCGGCCCGGTCGGTCAGATGGCAATCCGCAGTGCGATCCTGCTCGGCGCCAAACAGGTCATCGCCATCGACCGGCTGCCCGAGCGGCTGTCGATGGCGCAAGCGGGTGGTGCCACCACGATCAATTTCGAGGAAGAGAGCACCGTCAAGCGACTGAATGACCTAACCGACGGCAAGGGACCGCAAAAGTGCATCGATGCCGTCGGTCTGGAAGCGCATGCGACGAGTACGGTCGACGCGATGTATGACCGCGCCAAGCAGGCAATGATGTTGGAGACCGATCGTCCGCATGTATTGCGCGAGATGATCTATGTCTGTCGGCCGGCGGGTACACTTTCAATACCTGGCGTTTATGGCGGACTGCTCGACAAGATTCCGTTTGGCGCGTTGATGAACAAAGGCCTAACGGTTCGCACCGGGCAAACCCACGTCAATCGCTGGACGGACGATTTATTGCACCGGGTTCTCGATGACCAGATCGACCCCTCTTTTGTGATCACGCACAAGGTCGCTCTCGATCAGGGGCCGGAAATGTACAAAGCCTTCCGTGACAAGCAGGACGGCTGCATCAAAGTCATGCTCAAGCCTTGAGGACACCACACATGTCCAATGTGCCACGAACTGCATTGCCCGGCTGTTCCCGCTCGGCGAACGACCAAATGGCCAAGGGGCTTGGTTACTTTTCAATTGCACTCGGGTTGTCCGAGGTGATCGCGGCAGGCGCGATCAGTCGCGCGGCGGGGTTGAACGGTTTGCACGGCCTGGTACGAGGCTATGGCGGGCGCGAAATTGCTAACGGCCTCGCGATCCTGACGAGCCATGATCCCACGACCTGGGTATGGGGCAGAGTCGCGGGCGACGTCACCGACATTGCGACGGTTGCGGCAGGCGCAGAAAAGATGACCAAGCCCAGAACGCTGCTCGCCCTCGCCATGCTTGCCGGGGTTACCGCGCTCGACGTCGTCTGTGCGACCAGGCTCGCCGCGGAAAAGGGCAGCCGCAACAGCGCCCGCACCGACTACTATGACCGCAGCGGCTTTCCAAAGGGGCTGCAAGCTGCCCGTGGAGCAGCGCGCAGCTTTGAAGCGCCACGCGATTTCCGCACGCCAGACGCCTTGCGGCCGCACGGTCAGCAGCAGGAATCCCGCGAGGCGGCGGCCACCACCACACCAGCCGCGTCGATCTAACACGAGCGGCCGCCACCCCGGCGGCCGCGGCCTTTTATTCGCTGGAAGCAGTGGCCCGGTCTTATTGTGCCGGATCGCCGCCGCAGCGCACCCAGCGCGCCAACCCCAGATGCCGTCAGCGCAGCGGCGACAAGTGACCGCTTCTGCTTCCCCCGGCCACTATGCCACGTGTCGCTCAGGGCAACGGGTACGAATAGATTACTATCGGGACCGGCGCTGGATCGGCTTGCCAAAGACAAAGCTCCAGCAAAGCCGCGGCCATCTGCTCGGTGATCGGCGGCGCCACGGCATGGGCGAGTTTGGCTAGAAAAGCCGGTCCGCCAACAACCGCACCAAGCCGCGGCCGGATCGCAACGCGCACCATAACATCCGCAACACGTTGCGGCTCATAAACAGGCGGCGCGGGCTGCAGCATTCGGCCGGTGTAGTTGGCGCCAAGCGAACCGGGGAAATCCACGAAGCGGCTTATCCTGCTGTCTCCAGCGGTTCAATTAGCTGTGGCGGGATGTGCAGATCGGCGTTAAGAACAAACGCCGAACACATGCTCTCGCGAGCTGGCGTGCCCGCGTTCCCGCTCTCTGATCGAGGTTCAACCGTGCTTCCCAGAGACAGCGGCCCTGCGTCGGGTACCTGTTCAAAGCGCGCCGGCCCAAGGACTTTGTCTGCCCGGCTGCGGCACCGGCCGAGCCTGGGCGTTGCAGACCACGCCGTGGACCTGGGAGTGCGCCCAATGCCACCGGCAGACCTCGGTGACTGCCGGAACCATCATCCACCATTCAAGCTGCCGTTGACCATCTGGTTCTAGGCGGCCTATCTGATGGCCACCCATTCCAATGGTATCTCGGCGCGGCGCTGTCCGACTACTCGGCCGGCAGCCTGCATCGCTTCATTGCCGGCAACCTCGCGCCGGGCGCCACCGCCAGGACCAAGGGATGGTTCGCTTACCCCGGCGCCCCCGGTGTCGCTCACAATCCGCATGTCATCGGCAAGATCGCCGCCCATGTCGTCTCGCCCTGGGTTCATCGCATCTTCGCCAACCCCAAAGTCCGGGCCCTGGGCGTCTATCACGGCCTGCGCCGGCCCATCTGCAATCATACCTCGACGAGTTCGTGATTTGCTTTAACCGCCGCCAAATCCGCCATGCCGGGTTTCGATCGCTGTCACCATCGCCGCCGGCCACGCACCACTCACCTGCAACATGCTGATCTCACCAGAAGCAAAGGAATAAGCCTTTCTTGCGTTTATATCAATTGATAACATAGTTGCTAATCTAATGTGCTTGTAAATCGCAGTTCATGGTTTGAAGTCAAAGCGGAGTCGGCTACGCGAGCGGAGACCGAGGGAGATAAAGATCGTGATGGGACTGATGCCACGCCATGTCGGAATTTATCTCATTAGGCTCCTCTCACCCGATTGTCGGGATTTTTGACAACAGTCGTGATCGCTGTCATCGACTATACCTTTATCTATTGAGACAAGGCCCGACATAGCAAGCTTCTGGCATTCAAATACAGGGTAAAGTTAAAATCTTAACATTAATTTCGCAATGCTGCCGCCGCATTTGACACATCTTTGTCGTGACTATTACGCAATGCGAGAATAAGCCATTGTTTTACATTATAAAAGTCCTTTGGCCCGACACTTGCTTAACAATTGGGCGTGAGCAGCAATTATCGGAAATCGGCGATTACGGAAGCCGCAGTGATGGCCTCGGTTGAGGTCAACCACGACCGATCCGGTTACCAATCAGCACCTTTATCTTAACCAAGCGAATGTCAATCCGAACTAACGCCTCCGCTGGGCTTTGCAAGTAGATACAAGGGGCTCTGATGAGTAGCAGCCGGTCGATCATGCATTTGCGCGATGCAGCGGGCGGATCGACACAAATTCCGACAACCTCACCGTCATGTATAGCGCCGACCGCGGGCGGCGCAGTGGCGAAATCGCCGACCGTCTTCATGGTTGGAAACAGCGCCGCGATGCTCGAGGTTTTCGAGCAGGTGCGCCGCTTTGCCGCCTGTGAAGTACCCGTGCTGATCACTGGCGAGAGCGGCACCGGCAAGGAGTTGGTCGCGCGCGCGATTCATGAACGTTCGCGCCGGGCCGGCGGACCGTATATCGCGCTGAACTGCGCCGCCGTCCCTGCGACATTGATCGCCTCCGAGTTGTTCGGCTTCGAGAAAGGTTCGTTCACCGGGGCAACCGCGCGCAAGCACGGCCATATCGAGCACGCGCATGGTGGGACGCTGTTCCTCGACGAGATCGGTGACATGCCGATCGATCTGCAGGGATTGCTATTACGCTTTCTGCAAGAGGGTGAAATCCTGCGGGTTGGCGGGCGACAGCCGATTAAGGTTGATGTCCGCATCGTCGCGGCGACAAATGTTCGGATGCGCGAGGCGATTGCTGCAGGCAAGCTGCGCGAAGATCTTTATTACCGCTTGAACGTGCTGAGCCTGCATCTGCCGCCGCTGCGTGAGCGCGACGGCGATGTCGAAGTGCTGGCCACTTATTTTCTGCGCCAGATCGGCCGGGAACTGGGACGTGAGTTGCGCGGCTTCACTCCGGCGGCAATGGCGGCGATGCTCTCCTATCCGTGGCCGGGGAATGTTCGCGAGTTGATCGCAACAATCCGCCGCGCCGCGGTGCTCGCCAACGGGCCGCTGGTCGACCTCGCGGATTTGCGGCTCGACCCGCCGGTAGCGCCGCTGCCGCCGCCATCCACGTCACGCGCCGCGCTGCGGCAAAGCCGCCCGCGCCTGCCGCGACCAAAGCCGGGCAGCGACGGCGAACGCGAGGCGATCTTGCAGGCATTGCAGCAAAGCGGCTTCAACATGACGCGGACGGCGCAGCTGCTGGGTGTCGCTCGCGCCACGCTGTATCGGATGCTCGAGCGCAACCGGATCGAACTGACCCAGTACTATTCGGTACAACCGCAAGCGCCGGATGGCGTCCCGTAACGGCGGTGGCAGACCAACCCGGAGTGCAACGCCCAGGCGGCTTGCCCGAGATTTAGCCGGCACCACCCATTCAGACGGCGGCGAGGCGGGCAGCGCTTGCGAAATCCGCAAGGTTGTCGAGATTGGCGATCGTCTCACGTAACTCCCGGGCGCGCGACGCACCCAGAACCGGCGCCGTCAAGCTGGTGAATTTGTCGGCGAGACGCCGGCTTTGCTCGGCGATATCAACTGCCGGAATGCCGGAATCGTGCCGCGCCGCAAAACGCCTGCCACCGGCTGTTTCGACCTCGAGTTCGCTGACGGTCTGCGGCCAGTCATCCTGAAAATCGATTCCGATCTTCTCGCGCAGCCGCACCAATGCCGGGTCGGTCGCGGTCATTGCGCCATAGGCCGCAAGGCTCGCCATGTCGATCCCGGCCAATGCCATCGCGACGGTCTGGCGCAGGCTGAATTTGCTCTGCAATCCGTCCACGGGGGCTGGAATGTTGCAGACCCGGTCGGTGCTGGCGTCAATGCGCAGAGTGGCGCGGACGATCTCTTGCGGCTTCACCTGATGCTCGCGACGGATCGCGCGGGCACACTCGATCGGTGCATGGGTGAAATAACAGGCAGCATGGTATTTGAACAGATTGGCGAGAATATGAAAGCCGTTCGCCGGCTCGGCAAGTGCCGCCGCGGGCGAGAAATCAGGTCCATGAGTCGCGGCGAAGCCCTGCACGCATTCCAGGAGATCGGTGCGGCTCGAAAACCCGCGCGCCGCAAGCCGGGCGGCCAACAGCCCGTTTTGCGCCGCCTTGCCGGCATGGAACGGCTTGCACATCGTGCCGAATTGCGATTTGAGCCCGGCCGCCTGGGTCCCGGCGATGCCGAGCGCGGTCGCGGTCTTTTTCATGTCGAGTCCGAGCAGCCGGGTGCAGGCCGCCGCCGCGCCAAAGCTGCCGATCGTTGCGGTCGAGTGGAACCCGATCGCGTAATGGCCGGGGCTGAGCGCGGCACCGATGCGGCAGGTGATCTCATAGCCGGCGACAAACGCGGTCAGCACATCGCGGCCGGAGCTGCCCTTCGCCTCGGCGAGCGCCAACAAGGCGGGGAGGATCGCAACCGAGGGGTGCCCGGGCATCGCGATGTTGACATCGTCAAAGTCGAGCGCATGACCCGCCGCACCGTTGACCAGCGCCGCCGATAACATCGGCAATCGCAAGGCATGGCCGATGATGCTCGCCTGCTCCGTGCCGCCGGCTTCGGACATCTCGTCGATCAGAATGCGCACCAGCGGATCGTCGGCGCCGGCAATCGCCACGCCGAGATAGTCAAGCACACATTGCCGCGCCACCTCACGCACCGGCTCCGGCAATTCCTCGTATTTGACCGCACTCGCCTGTGCCGCCAGTTCTTGAGTCAGATCCGCCGCTGCCGTGCGGCCCGCCACATCACCATCCATGTTCCTCTCCGTGCAGCTTTCTTCCAAGCCAAGCGCTCGGTACAGCTTAGCTCTTTTCGTGTTTATCACGGCAACTATTCCGCAACTTCCCCTCAAAGGCCACGACCCCCGACGCTTCACTGTCCTTTCGACCCTAATCGCCTATGCGAAGCGCGTCGGGCGCGAGGGGTTGCCCCGGTGTCCGACCGCATCTCTCCGCCGGCCTGCCGCTCGATCGCGGGCATCTCGCCCACGGCCGGATCAGGTCTTCCGCCGATGCGACCGGCGGCACCGTTTTCGTCCTTTCCGACTATCGCCAGGACCGAGATTACATTGTCGTATGCCTCGCCGAAGCCCCCGAATATGGGCTCTGCCACGAATAAGTTGCGCCAGCAAAATGAACTTCGTTAACTATTAACGGAGTAACCCTGAACAGCAAATGTCTGTAGATGCGATGTCCCGTAGCCCTTTCCGACGAGGCGGGATGAACTTCGGAGAAATTATGCTCCTAAAGTACTATTTTTATTTCGCGAATTCAGATGCCTTCCGGTACCATATCAGTTGCAAAATGCGCTCTTTTCAGGGCGCCAAAGATTTCCGGGATGGCAAACAGCAGATTGGAAAACCAGGGAGGAGAGTTGATCGAATTGATTGCGCGCACTGCGATCGATCCCAAAGGGTGGCATGACGTAATCGCCCGGATGGCGGAGCTGCTGCCGGGAACGAAAATCATGCTGGCTGCGGGGGACGCGCAGTCAATAGGCAATGTTGGCTCGATTTATGCCGGCTTCAGCGATTGGTCGATGCAGGCCTATGCCGATCATTTTTCAAAAGTAAACCCGTGGACGCCGTATCTGATGCAGCTTCCGACCATGCTTGCAGCGGTATCGGACGCGGTGATGCCGGCGGCCAGCTTTGGCAACACCGAATTTTACCAGGACTGGTTAATGCGTGAAGGCGAGATTGACCACGCCGCGGGAGTTAAAATCTTTCACGAGCGCGACCGGCAGGCGGCAGTCTTCCTTCATTACGGTGACCGTATTGCCGAGCGCTACAATGCCGAAATCAAGCCGCTACTGCAGCAATTGGCGCCGCTGTTCCGGATGGCGTTGGAGGTGAACCGGCAGCTCTCGCAAACGCTGCCATATTCGGGAATGATCGCGGATTTGATCGAGGGGTTTCGAGCACCGGTCTGTCTGGTGAACGAACAGCGCAAAATGTTGCTTGCGAACAAAGCATTCCTCGAAGAAATCCGCAGCCGCCAATACATTGCCGGCGACCGGTTCGACCGAATCAAACCGGCCAATACCTGCGATGAACGAAAATTCGAGGACATGGTGCGGGGTGCAACACGGCCGCACGACACGAGCCGCGCTGCGCAACCGCTGACGATGTTTCTGTCTGGCGCGGAGCGGCCTCCTGCCTCGCTGACCGTCCTCGGGATCAGAGCCGGTGCCGGATCCGGGTTTCCGCGGCTCGCCAATCCTCGATCCTATGCCCTCGTCATCCTCGGCAACCCGGCCGCACGCAAACCCAGCATTTCGCGGGATCTTGCGGCGAGGTTCGCATTGACCCGCGCGGAAATCCGGTTGCTGCACATCGTCGGCGCCGGCGAAAACCTGCGCAACGCCGCCGACCAGCTCGGGATCTCCTACGAGACGGCGAGGTCACAGCTCAAGGTCATCTTCAGCAAAACCGATGTCCACCGCCAAGCCGAACTCGTCGCATTGATGACGCGGCTGGCGCGGTAAAATAGGGCGGCTCCCGTCCCGGCTCACGAATCGGAAATGCATCAATGCTGTGCGTGGTTCGAGACGCGCCTTTCAGGCGCTTCTCACCAAGACGTAAGCCTTTAATGGCAGTAGCGGTCGCCGTCATCCTGAGGTGCCTCGCGAAGCGAGGCCTCGAAGGACGCACCAGCGCCGATCCAGCGTCTCCAATTTCTTCGTCCGCTCGCAGCCTCGGAATGACGTCTGTAGATTAATACTAATGCATCCGCAGCGGTAACTTTGATCTCATTAATAATAACAAAAACATTTTTGATTTTACCCCAAATGGGTGATGCCGCAAACGGGCGTTGCGAGTAGCAGGTCTCCATTCGCTCGATGAACTATCGAAAGGGACGGAGGCTTTGTTATGAAGAAGCATGTTTGGTGTCACTCTTCCTCGCTTTCGGGCTGTTCGGCGCGACCGAAGCTTCAGCCGAAAGGTTGAATACGCTGCACACGTTCGGCATCGGCAGCGGCGACGGACAATTACCCTATGGGGATCTGATCTCCGACGCTTCTGGGGCACTCTATGGCACGACCGCCAATGGCGGGGCCAATGGCGCCGGAACGGTGTTCAAGCTGGCCCCGCCTGCTATCGCGGGCGGGTCATGGACGGAGACGATATTATACAGCTTCACCGGAACCCTCGGCGATGGGGCCCAGCCGAGCGCCGGTCTGATCTCCGACACGTCGGGCGCCCTTTATGGCACGACAACCGGCGGAGGTTCCGGCTCTGGGACGGTCTTCGTATTGACGCCACCTGCCGCGAGCGGTGGGAGTTGGACCGAGACGGTGCTGTATAGCTTCACCGGTGGCAGCGACGGCGGATCGCCGAATGCCGCCCTGCTGTCCGACGCATCTGGCGCGCTTTACGGGACGACAGAGAACGGCGGGAGCAACAACAGCGGAACCGCATTCAAGCTCGTGCCAGCCACCGCGGCGGCCATCAGTACCTGCCAAGCGGATTACAATCTCGAGCTCTCGACTTGTAATCCCTATGCCCCTGATTATAAAGCGTGCATCAACGCTGCTACCCATGATCTTAACCAATGCACCGCTCATTATTCGACGGAAACGGTGCTGCACAGCTTTATTGGAGGCACCAGCGACGGAAGCAATCCTGTCGCTGCTTTGATCTCCGACGCCTCGGGCGCCCTTTACGGCACGACCGGCAGTGGCGGCACCAACAACGCCGGAACGGTGTTCAAGCTTACACCGCACAATCCCGCGAACCCCAATAGCTGCCAGGTGGCATACAATGCCAGTGTCGCGATTTGTAATGCGAACTTTAACACGGCGACTAATCTGAACCTATGCGCTCCCACTGACACAGCCTGCCAAGCTTACTACAATAATCAGCTTTCCATTTGTCTCGGCCAAGCAACTACGACCCTAAGCGCGTGCACGCCGATCCCCGATGACGAAACCCTGCTGCACAGCTTTGCTGGCGGCATCGGCGACGGAAGCAACCCTGCCGCCCGGCTGACCCTCGACCCATCCGGCGCGCTCTACGGCACGATGCAAGCAGGCGGAAAGAGCGGTTACGGGACGGTGTTCAAGCTGTTGCCCCCGACCGATGGGAAATGGACCGAAGCTGTGTTGCGCAGTTTCAGTGGCAGCGATGGTGCATTCCCAGTTGCCGGATTGACCGGGGATGCATCGGGTTTGCTCTACGGCGTAACCGCTGGCGACACCTCTATCGCCGGGACGGTGTTTCAGCTTACAGCGTTCACTGGAGTTCCGGGTAAAGCCAACTGCACCAGTCAAAGCCTCGCTTTCCTGGCCAAGAAATACGGCAGCAACGCCGCAGCCGCTGAGGCTCTCGGATATCCAAGCGTTGCGGCTCTTCAGGAGGACATCCTGGATTATTGCAGCGAGTAAGGCGATGCGTTCTTGGGAAAGGTGGAAACTTGCCTTTCTCGAAATCATTACCAATCACAGAGCAGCAGTTCGGTATCGGAATCCGATGGGGCGGCACATACTTTGCCGTTCCCCGCGGATGCCCGGGTTAGCCCTACAGTTGCATTCTTTGTTTCAGATGTGCGCGTTGTGCGGCGGCCTGATGGGCCCGTCGCCACGCCGACCAGGCGATGATATGAGCCGGCTCAATGCGCCGTTGCGCGAGCCGGGTGGCGATGCGGCGAATTTCTTG
>JAFAOB010000060.1 GCA_019238055.1 Alphaproteobacteria bacterium | reverse complement strand
CGATCTCGTCGTCTGCATCCTCGACCGCCCCCGCCATGCCGAATTGATCGCCAAAGTGCGCGCTGCTGGCGCCCGAATTGCGTTGATCTCCGATGGAGATGTCAGCGGTGTGATTGCAACCTCAAGCCCCGAGGCCGGCATCGACATGTATATTGGCTCGGGTGGCGCTCCCGAAGGTGTGTTAGCGGCAGCGGCACTACGCTGTATCGGCGGCCAGATGCAGGGCCGATTGCTATTCCGCAATGACGACGAACGTGGTCGCGCCAGTCGCATCGGCATCACCGATTTCGATCGAAAGTACAAGCTGCTCGATCTTGCCGCAGGAGATGTCATGTTCGCGGCGACCGGAGTAACGAACGGCACGATGTTGCGCGGTGTGCGACGTTTTCCGGGCGGAGCCTTCACCCATTCGGTGGTCATGAGGTCTAAAACGGGCACCGTGCGCTACGTCGAAGCCCGCCATGATTTCACGCGCAAGCAAAGTTTTGCCGCGCTTGCGCGTTAGGGTCGAGCGTGAACGCCGCACGAACCAATTGCCCGGAAAACACCCTTGGCAGCCCGTTCCAGGAGGTGGTGCCGGCCTCCTCTGAGCGGGCGATAATCCCCTGAAATGGACAGCGCGGGAGGCGCTGCCTCGTTCAGCCGGGTTCTAGGTGTCGAGCGCTCGATTTGCGGGCGCCGCTGGTGCTTGCGGCGCGACGAAGGGGATGGACAGAGTATCGCGGAGCGTCTCGGGTTACCCGAAATCATAGGCCGGCTCTTGACGCAACGCGGGATAGATCTCGATAACGCCCCGCTTTTTCTCGCGCCGCGGCTGCGTGACCAACTTTCGGATCCCTCGCGACTACGCGACATCGATCGAGCCACAGCCCGCCTCCTGCGAGCCGTCCGCGACCAGGAGACGATCGCGATCTTTGGCGATTACGATGTCGACGGGGCAACCTCGGCAGCGCTTCTGACCCGATTTTTCAACGCGCTCGGAGTGAGCAGCCGCATCTATGTACCCGACCGCTTGCGCGAGGGTTACGGTCCGAACGTCCGCGCCCTGCAACGATTGCATGCAGAAGGCGCGAGCCTGATCGTGACCGTCGATTGCGGAACGACGGCACATCAGGCGCTCGCAGATGCCGCGCAATCGGGGCTCGACGTGATTGTGGTGGATCACCATTCGGCCGAGCCATTGCTGCCGCCGGCGATCGCCGTAGTGAATCCCAATCGGCTTGACGAAGACGGCTCACACCGCGCGCTTGCCGCGGTCGGCGTCGCTTTTTTGTTGGTCGTAGCGGTCAACCGCGCTTTGCGCGCAGCGGGATGGTACACATCGGCGCGGCCTGAACCCGATCTCCTTGGATGGCTCGATCTTGTCGCGTTGGGGACGGTGTGCGATGTCGTGCCGTTGACTGGGCTCAACCGCGCCTTCGTCGCGCAGGGCATCAAGATAGCGCGATCTCGTTCCAATATCGGGCTTGCAGCGCTTGCAGCCGTAGCCTCTGTCGAGGAGCCAATCGATGCCTATCATCTCGGCTTCATACTCGGTCCCAGGGTCAATGCTGGTGGCCGTGTTGGGGCCGCGGCTCTCGGCGCGCAGCTGCTGTCGACCGAAGATCCCGCTATTGCCGCCGAGCTGGCACAACGCCTCGACAGCTTTAACAGAGAGCGTCGGGAGGTCGAGGCGCGGATTCTCTCAGCGGCGATCGCCGCCGTCGAAGCGACACCACAATCACCGCTGCTAAGTTTTGCAGCGGCAGATGACTGGCATCCGGGTGTCATTGGCATTGTTGCCGCTCGGCTCCGCGAACGCTACGAGCGCCCAGCCTGTGTTGTGGCCATCACCGATGGGATCGGCCGTGGCTCCGGCCGGTCGGTACCCGGGCTGGCCCTCGGTCCGGCGGTAATTGCCGCCCGCCAAGCCGGACTTTTGATTAACGGCGGCGGTCATGCGATGGCGGCGGGATTCACCGTTGCAGCAGACAAGATCGAGGCACTGCGCGCGTTTCTGATCACGCGGCTCGGCGATGGCATCGATTGCGAGACACTTGTCCCGGAGATGGCGATCGATGCAGCGCTGTCATTGGCGGCGGCGAAACCGCAGCTGATTGATCATGTTCAGAAGCTGGCCCCGTTTGGTACGGCCAACCCCGAGCCCCGCTTTGTCTTCCCGTCGGTGCGAGTGGCCCATTTCGGGGCCGTAGGCAACGGCCATTTGCGTTGCACATTGGCCGATCCACTTGGCCGGGCTCGGCTGCCGGCGATCGCGTTCCGCGCGGCGGAAACGCCGCTCGGCCGGTTTCTCGCTCACACGGGCGGTACGCCAATCCATGTTGCCGGTCATCTGCGTCGTGATGGGTGGCGCGGCGGAAACGCCGTCCAGCTGGTCATCGACGACGCCGCGATCGCAAGCACAGTCGGGTAAGTTCGTCAGATGCTCGCTTGGAACGCTGATTTTACCTCGGTCGGAGTTGGATGGCGCGCCGGGGATGACGCCTCGCTCCATGCGTGGCATAAGATCGGGTGAGTTCCACTCGCGCCGAAGCGCGGGCATCCGGATCATCCGTTGGTAGTGACTCAGTTTGCCCAGGCAAATAGGATGCCGCACCGACGCATGGAGAGAATATCACCTGGAGCGCGCCACATGGCCAAGTCCGTGTTAATCATCGGGGAGGATCCGCAGTACATCGATTTCTCAGCTCCCGACGCCCCGCCCGGCATGAATGCGGAGAAAATTATCGCCGGCCTGAACAGTGCGCGCGATCGCTTGGCTGGTGCAGGCTACAACGCCCGGATCGTACTCACCAAGGACGAAGAAACTGTCGAGAGCCAGGTTTCCGACGCCCTGAAGGACAATAGCTATGATGTGATTGTCGTTGGATCCGGACTGCGCATCCTGCCGGTGATGACGGCGCAGTTTGAGCGGCTGATGAATGTTCTTCACCAGAAAGCGCCGACAGCAAAGTTTGCCTTTAACTCCAAGCCCGACGATTCCGATATCGCCGCGCTCCGATGGTTATAACCCATCGGCTGCATCAGCCGAAGGCAAAAGCGGCGGCGATTTAAACTGAGTCACTACCCATCCATTAATCAATGGGAAAGGAGGGCCGTATGCTGGCTATGTGGGTGAAGGTCCGGGTAAAGCCGGAACAGCGTGAACGCTTCCTCAAGGCGATCGAGGTCGACGCGCTCGGCTCCGAGCGGGATGAGCCGGGGTGCATGCGCTTTAATGTTCTGCAGGACGAGCAGGACCACAACGTCTACTACTTTTTCGAGGTTTACCGCGATCAGGCGGCGCTGGAAGCGCATCGCGCGGCACCGCATTACGCGGTCTGGCGCGGCGCCGCCGACACGCTCGATGGCCCACCCGAGGCGACCCGCTGCCAGTCCGTTTTCCCCGCTGCGGCCGGGTATTGGGAGAAAAAGAGTTCAGTTTCCGGTTAAAATCATTCGGCGAACGCGGCGAGGTGTTCACGGCGCCGTGCCGCTCGCCGTCAAGTCGGCATCCTTGCCCAAGCCAATGCGACCCGACAGCCCAAGCCAATGCGACCCGACAGCGGTCGCTCATCCAATAACGGGCGCCGCTCCTTAACTTTTCAGTACATCGCGCATCGTTGTGCCGATCGCCGCAGGCGACTGGGCGACCACCACTCCCGCGCTCTGCAATGCCTCCATCTTGTCTTCGGCACCACCCTGACCGCCGGAAATGATTGCGCCGGCATGGCCCATCCGGCGACCAGGCGGCGCCGTGCTGCCGGCGATAAAGCCCACCACCGGTTTTTTCCGCCGCGACGATTTGAGAAAGGCAGCGCCGTCCTCTTCGCCGGTTCCGCCGATTTCACCGATCATGACGATTGCCTCGGTCTCGTCATCGGCCAGAAACATTTCGAGGACTTCGACAAAAGTCGTGCCGTGCACCGGGTCGCCGCCAATGCCTATACAGGTCGACTGGCCGAGTCCCACAGCAGTCGTCTGCGCGACCGCCTCGTAGGTCAGTGTGCCCGAGCGCGAGACGATGCCGATTTTACCGCGGCGATGAATGTGGCCTGGCATGATCCCGATCTTGCATTCGTCGGGCGTAATAACCCCGGGACAATTGGGACCAATTAGCCGGGTTTTGGTACCTGATAGGGCGCGCTTTACGCGAACCATATCAATAATCGGAATGCCCTCGGTAATGCAGGCGACAAGCGGAATTTCGGCGTCGACGGCTTCTAGGATCGCGTCGGCAGCAAAGGGCGGCGGCACATAGATTACACTTGCGTCGCAGCCGGTGGCCTCGCGGGCTTCGCGCACGGTGTCAAAGACCGGCAGGTCGAGATGACGCGTGCCGCCTTTGCCCGGCGTGACCCCGCCGACCATTTTGGTGCCATAGGCAATCGCCTGCTCAGAATGAAAGGTCCCCTGCGAGCCGGTAAAGCCCTGACACAGCACCTTGGTCGAGGCATTTACGAGTATCGCCATCAGCGCGCCTCCTTGACCGCAGTAACGATCTTCTGCGCGGCGTCGGCAAGGTTTTCGGCGGCGAGGATCGGCAGCCCTGATTGCTGCATGATCTTTTTGCCGAGATCGACATTGGTCCCTTCGAGCCGCACGACGAGCGGCACATGCAGGTTGATTTCGCGCGCCGCGCCGACAACCCCCTCGGCAATGACATCACAGCGCATAATGCCGCCAAAGATGTTGACGAGGATGCCTTCCACATTGGGGTCGCTCAAGATCAGCTTGAAGGCGGTCGATACCCGCTCGCGCGTGGCACCCCCACCGACATCGAGAAAATTGGCCGGGCTGCCGCCATAAAGCTTGATGATGTCCATCGTCGCCATTGCGAGACCGGCGCCGTTGACCATGCAGCCGATATTGCCGTCAAGCTTGATGTAGTTCAGCCCGTGGCGGCCGGCTTCCAGTTCGGTCGGATCCTCCTCCCCTTGGTCGCGAAGCGCTTCGATCTCAGGGTGGCGGAATAGGGCGTTGTCGTCGAACGACATCTTCGCGTCGAGCGCCAAAAGCTCGCCCGTCTTGGTCAGAACCAGCGGATTGATCTCGATCAGCGTCGCATCAAGCTCACAAAAGGCGCGATGGAGCGCCGTCACGAATTTGACGGCGGCGCCGACCTGCGCGCCTGTCATGCCGAGCCCATAAGCGATCTCGCGCGCGTGGAATGGTTGAATATCGCTCGCGGGATCGATCGCGACCTGCAGGATTTTGTCCGGCGAATGCGCCGCCACCTCCTCGATTTCGACCCCGCCCTCGGTCGAGGCGATCAGCGTGACCCGCCCGGTTGCGCGATCGACGAGTGCTCCAAGATAGAATTCGCGGTCGATTTGACAGCCTTCCTCGACATAGACGCGCGTGACTTCGCGACCACCGGGGCCGGTCTGATGGGTCACCAGTTGCCGGCCGAGCATCGCGTCGGCGGCAGCCGCAACCTCCTCCTCGGAGTGAACGAGTTTGACACCCCCGGCCTTGCCGCGGCCGCCGGCGTGAATCTGCGCCTTGACCACCCAGACCGGCCCACCGAGCCGCCGTGCAACCATACCTGCTTCGGGCGCGGTATAGGCGACACCGCCACGTGGCATCGCGACGCCGAATTTCGCCAGCAGCTCCTTTGCCTGATATTCGTGGATGTTCATTGAGTTATCCTGCGATCGGCATCTTCTTGACGACTTCGACAAGCTCGCATACGGCGCTGACCGAGCGGTCAAACTCGGCCTTCTCTTCGTGATTAAGCTCGATTTCGACGATGCGTTCGACGCCGCCGGCGCCGATCACGACCGGGACCCCGACATACAGATCCCTCACACCATATTGGCCCGTGAGCCAGGCGGCGCAGGGTAGAACGCGCTTTTTGTCTCGGAGATAGGCCTCGACCATGGTGATCGCCGAACTCGCCGGGGCGTAAAAGGCCGAACCGGTCTTCAATAGTCCCACGATTTCAGCGCCGCCGTCGCGCGTGCGCTGGACGATCCGGTCGAGCCGCTCGCGCGTCGTCCAACCCATGCGCACAAGGTCGGGGAGCGGGATGCCAGCCACCGTCGAATAGCGCACCAACGGCACCATCATGTCGCCGTGGCCACCCAGGACAAAGGCGCTGACATCTTCAACCGAGACCTTCAATTCCTCGGCGAGGAAATAGCGGAAACGAGCGCTGTCGAGCACACCGGCCATGCCGACGACCCGATGCGGCGGCAGCCCGCACGCCTCGCGCATGACCCACACCATGACGTCGAGCGGGTTGGTAATTGTGATCACAAAGGCTTGCGGGCAGTGCTTTTTGATCGCCTGACCGACCATCGAAATCACCTTGGCATTGGTGCCGATCAGATCGTCGCGGCTCATGCCGGGTCGGCGCGCAATTCCCGCTGTGACGACAACCACATCGGCGCCTTCGATATCGGCATAATCGTTGGAGCCTTTGACGACCGCATCATAGCCCTCGATCGTCGAGCCCTCGACGATGTCGAGAGCCTTGCCCTGCGGCACGCCCTCGACGATGTCGAGGAGGACAATGTCGCCGAGCTCCTTGAGCCCGGCAAGCAGGGCGATGGTGCCGCCGACCTGCCCAGCGCCGACCAGCGCGATTTTGTTGCGTGCCATGCGAATGCCTCTCTTTGCGGCGCCGAGTGCCGGGCGCAAGCTGGCTCGCGTCTTACCGCGAATTCCGGAGTCCGGCAAGGCGGGCGGATCGAGCGGTCCAATGATCTGGCGATCACAGATTTTGCCGGTTTTTTGACGCTACGGTCGGAAGCTAAAGCGATAATTTTACCATAAATGGTTTGTCCTTTCACCGAGGTGCCATGGAATAACCGGTCGGTGCCAAAGTCGTAGAGAATAAACGGTCAGCAAAAACGCGATCGAAGGCCTGCCATACCCCGCTGTGAACCGAAGTGACGATCGGCGCGATTGTGATAGAAAATTGGGCGGAACTCTCCGATGATGCGGTGGTTGACGGCACCATTCGGGCCGTCAACAACAAAACGCCGCAACACCGGCGCGTTCGCCGTTTTTTTGACGCCAGTGCTTCGTCTTCAAGGGATGCAATGGCAGCAGACGCCGCTTCGATCGAACCGCACATACCGGGTATGCGGCGTTTCGCTCGCGCGCTGGTGCGCGGCGACCGCGAGCGAGCCGACGACCTCGTCCAGGACAGCCTCGAGCGCGCGCTGTCGCGGTGGCATTCGCGGCGCGCGGAAGGCGATTTGCGCGGCTGGCTTTATACGATCCTCTACAACCGTTTCCTTAGTGAGCAGCAGCGCCAAAAACGGCGCGGAGTGCACGACACCTTGACCGAGGTCATCGAATCCGAGCTGCCGCAGGTCAAGGGCGGTCAGGACCAGGCGCTCGAGCATCGTGATCTCCTCCGGGCGTTTGCGGCGTTGCCCGAAGAGCAGCGATCTGTCCTGTTTCTCGTCGCAGTCGAGGATCTTTCGTACGAGCAGGCGGCACGGGTTCTGGGGGTGCCGATCGGCACCGTGATGTCCCGGCTATCGCGCGGACGCGAACGCCTACGGCAATTCATGAACCGCGATCTCGATCCCAATGACAACGCCGCGCGGGGAATGAGATGAGCGCGGTGCGCGGCGGCGTCGAAGAACATGAGCTGAGCTCCGTTGTCGACGGCCGCTTGCCGGCCCAGCGAGCGGCTGCTGTGGAGGCCTATCTCGCGGCCCACCCCGAGGAACAGGCTCGGCTTCAGCACTATCGCGAATTGCAGCAGCAGCTCCGCAACGCTTTCGCCAGACAGCTCGAGGAGCCGATCCCGACGCGACTCCGGCTGGATCGTGTGCAGACAGAGCAGCGGCATCGCCATTATCGGCAATGGGGGGCCGCGGCTGCGGCAGTGTTGCTG
>JAFAOB010000034.1 GCA_019238055.1 Alphaproteobacteria bacterium | reverse complement strand
CGGGATCAAGGTATCAGACGAGGAACTCGCCGAACTGGCCATCAAACGCGACGAGTTTCACGGCGAGTGGAACTACCGATTGCGGCCACGCGAGCCATCGGCCATTATGTGAAGTGTTCAAGTTATTTTTGCTAGAATCCTAAGCGGCGATGAGCCAAAGCCGCCTGCCGAGCTACTCGTGCGATGACGAGCGGCGGCGGACAGCGGAGCATGGCGCAGCAGATTTTCTTGCGAAGCCCGTCGACTTTGAGCACCTGAAGGCGCCGCTGCGGCAATTGCCCGGCATCCCGGATTGAAGAAAACTTGTCGCTCAATCGAATGACCGCTTACCCGCCTCCTTTGATCCTCGGGGTCCGGGCGAAGCTCAGGTAAGAGTCGAGGCTGTGTAAAAAGTCATTACCCTGACGCTAACGAGCAATTCTGTTGCTGTTAGGATAGTGTGTCCGAAGTCTCTGCCATGCTGCAGCGGAGCACGACGACAGTAAATTGCCCAATGACTGGCGGCGATCGTCTTTTCACACAGCCTCGGTCGACAGCAGAAGCTCAGCTCCATTGTCGGAAATCTTAAAATTGTCCAGACTTCGGAAAACACGATCCATTTGTGCTAGAACTCTACTGCGCAGCGTATTGCCTCAGTTTGCAATCTCGTGTCGCCGCGAACCAGCCGGCAGATACGAGTAGTCGAACGGAAAAATCCTCCGCCCATCGTTCTTCAAACTTACGATAATCCAAGGGACTTGAGAACGCGGAGGGGTGGTGGGTTTGACCACTACCCACTCGGGTTGGATTTAGCTGCTAGCGGCTCGGCGATCAGCCTTGCCAATAATGGTGTAAGCGACACCTTCCGGTCCCACTTTCGCAATGATCGCCGGCTCGGAATGTTTCCGACCCGCCATTTCGGCACACCGTGATCTCGCCGCCGAGAACCATGATCCGCACGTCGAAGTCGTGCGCATGCATATCCTCGGTAAAGCCGGCCGTCTGGCCGCCATGAACGACCTCAAAGCCCTCACGGCGTAAATCGCTCTCAAACGCCTCTCGCGTGATCGGACCGTTGCGGCGGCGACCCGACACATAGGCGACGCCCTCGGGGCCGACATGCTCGGCATGCATACAGTTGGCGGGCACCTCACAGCACTGCCCGGCGCGGAAGATTTCCGGCTTATTGTCGCGGGTAACGGTGATCTCGCCGCCAAGGACGAAGAGCTTGGCGTCGAAATCACAGCAGTGATTGGCTACCCTCAAATTCGGTGTCAGGCTGGCGTTGACAACGCTGTAGCCCTCGCGCCGGAGTCCCGCTTCAAACTCGAGACGATCCACTGAGGTTCTCCCGTGTGTGCGATGTGAGCGTTTTTCTCCCTGTCCCCCGCCGACACTGGCATCGGGTGCGGCGGCATGTCGCATCAGCGCCGTAACGATGTCAACTTTCTTCTTAACAGTGCATTAACCATGCGTTCAAACGCCCAATACCGACGACTCCGAGCGGTTGGCACGCCCGATTTTGGAAGCGCTATCCATCGGCGCTGAGAGGAGTAGTCGCTGCCAAACCGATGAGTGGCGTTGCCGAGCAGGCACAGCTACCAGAGCGATCTCATGCGTGAGCCCTGGCAGGGAGGCTGGTTTGCCAATCCCCACTACCAACTTTTGTCTCGCACTTTCGGTACGCCTGCCTGGCCTTGCCATATTGTGATCCGCATGTCGTCAAAAAACCGAAAGCGCTGTCGATGAGTTTGTTGACGGGGTTCCGGGTGGCACAGCTTGGCCGCGGTCCAGCCGCCGCCGTATGTGGCCGGCTGCTTGCTGATCTCGGGGCGGAGGTCATTTGCATCGACCCTGACGGCGCGACGCCGCTTGCAGAATATCTGAACCGCGATAAGTGCGTCGCAGCAGGCGATCCGGCGGGAAGCGCTCTTGCGGCCATCGATCTGATTGTTTGCGAAGGACGGCCGAAGGATCTTCGGGCTCGGGAATGCGACCCCGATACGTTACGACGGCGCAACCTCACAGCGGCGCTCGTCTATATTTCACCTTACGGCTTGACCGGTCCAAATGCCGATGATCCAGCGACCGATCTGACCCTGTTCTTTGCCAGCGGGATTGCCCGCCTCTTGACCGGGCAAGTCGACGATCTCCGAGAACCGCCGATCCGCCCGGTCGGCGAGCAATCGGCATTCATCGGCGGCCTGGCTGCAGCCTGCGCCGGAATGCACGCCGCACTCCTCGGCGGACCCGCTCTGATCGATGTCTCGATCGAGGAGGCGCTGATGACGATGGCGATTGGCGAGCTGGCGAATGCCGGGCTTGGCGGCAACAGCCGACCGCGTAAGCGCGTTGCAGATGGCAATGGCGCCACCGTCACGATCCTGCCGGCAAGCGACGGCTATGCCGCAATCTCGCCGCGGGAAGATCGGCAATGGGCGGCGTGGCTGACAGTAATGGGCTCGCCCGATTGGAGCAGCGATCCGCGCTTTGCGACAAAAACCGACCGCATTGCCAATTGGGATGCACTTCACGCACTGATGTCGGCATGGAGCCACCAATACAAAAAGCAGTGGATCGCCGACCAGGCCCAGGCCGCCCATGTACCAAGCTTTCCGCTCCGCGAGCCGGCGGAGCAGCTCGTCTCGGCACAACTCGCCCATCGCGATTTTTATCGATCGCTCGATATCGGCGGGCACGTGATCAAGGCGCCTGGCCCGCCGTTCGGGCTGCAAATCAGCGATCGCAAATGCAAGACAACCGATTGCGATACTGGTCCGATGCCGCTCTCCGGCGTTCGCGTGCTCGATTTCAGCTGGGTGATCGCCGGCCCGACCGCCACGCGCTATCTGGCTGCGATGGGCGCCGAGGTCATCAAGATCGAGGCGCCCGGGCGTGGCGATCCCGGCCGCACGTCGGAATTGCACACCGTTCTCGGCCAGGCGAAGCGTGGCATTGTCCTTGACCTTAAGAGGCTGGGGGCTGTCGCTGTTGCCAAGGCACTCGCCGCCAAGTCAGATGTGTTGATCGAAAATTTTGCGACCGGGGTCATGGACAGGCTGGGTCTCGGCGCAGCCGACCTGCAAAGTGTCAACCCCAACCTGATTTACGTCTCGGCATCCGGCCTTGGCCGGACCGGGCCGGAAGCCCGTGCGGTCGCCTATGGCACTCTGCTGCAATGCTATGCCGGTTTTGCCGGTCTCAATCGCCACCCGGATATCGCACCTCGCGTCGGCTTTGCCTGGCTTGACCCGATGTGCGGGCTGATGCTCGCCTTTTCGGTTGCTGCTGCGCTCTGGCATCGGCGAAAGGCCGGCAATGTCGCCCGCATCGATTTCTCGATGATCGAGGCGATGCTGTGGACAATGGCCGAGCCGCTGCTGCAGACCCAGCTCGGCTTGCCGCCGCAACCGCGCGGAAACGATTCCGACGATCATATCCCACATGGGGTATACCGCTGCGCCGGCGATGACGACTGGCTCAGCCTCTCGGTTAGAGACGATCGGGAATGGCGACAGCTTTGCACTATTGTCCGCACCTTGATGCCACTTGCAGATTGCGGGTTCCGTGAGCGATTGGAGCAGCGAACCCTGATCGACTCGGCACTTGCCGGCTGGCTCCGCCCACAATCCGCCAAAACCGCCGCCGCGGTCCTGCGACGTGCCGGCATCCCCGCGGCGGCACTCGCCAGCGCGACGGACCTCGTCGCCTGCAAACATCTGCGCGAGCGCAATTTTTGGCACGCGTACCAGGCCGGTGTCATTCCTGGACTGCCATGGCGCGCCAGCTTTGGCCGCGTCTCGAGCCCAGCGCCAAAGCTCGGCGCCGACACCGATACCGTCCTTCGCAAGGTGCTCGGCTATTCCGCCGTGGACATCGCTGCGCTGCGCGAAGCAGGGGCACTCGGATAAAAGCGGTCATGATCCGCAGCGAACAGGACAAGATGCTGGCCGGCAAGCTGTATCACGCCGATGCGTCCGAGCTGATCGCTGATCGGGTCGCCACGGCCGCGTGGCTGGCGCGATACAACGCGGCCTCGCCGGGCACAGTGGAGTCTTGGGCGATCCTCAGAGAACGCCTTGCCGAAATTGGCAACGGCACCATTGTCCGGCAGCCCTTTCACTGCGACTATGGTTACAACATCCGGATTGGAGCGGATGTCTTCCTCAATTTCGATTGCGTCATTCTCGACGTGGTTTCGGTCGTCATTGGCAACGGGGCGCAGATCGGTCCCGCGGTGCAGATCTACGCCGCCGATCATCCGCGCGATCCGCCGGCGCGCCGGGCCGGGCTGGAGTTCGGGCGTCCGATCAACATCGGCTGCAATGCCTGGATCGGCGGCGGCGCCATCCTGCTTCCCGGGGTGAGTGTTGGGGACAATGCCGTAATCGGTGCCGGCAGCGTCGTCACCCACGATGTCTCGGCGGGCGCTACCGTCGTCGGCAATCCCGCCCGCATGCTCGCCAATCGTCGGCCAGCAGATGGGCCACGCTAAAACTCCCCGCTTCTATAAGCCTCGTCGAGGCGTTTCTTATCCGCCTCCGAGGGTTCTTCCCAGGCGTCGCCGCGGCGGCGCAGCGCACCGGTGAAGTTGGGCGGACGTTTCTCATTAAAGGCGCGGCGGCCTTCCTCGCCATCGATCGTCGTCTGAATCAGCAATGAATTGATCAGGCTCTGGATATGCCAAGCCTGATCGGTCGGCAGGTCGCCAAAGCGGACGACGAACTCCTTCATCATGCGCACCGCAACCGGCGGCATAGTCACGATATGCCGGGCGATTTTTTCGGCGCGCTCCATCAGCTGCGCGTGCGCTACGACCTCGTTGACGAGACCGATCCTTAGAGCCTCCTCGGCATCGACGGGTTCATCGGTCAGCAGCATCTTCATCGCGTCGATGTAGCGGAGCTGGCGCGCAAGCAACGTGGCGCCCGGCCCATGGCCGAGCCAGCCCTGAGACGTCAGTGCGAATTTGAACCGGGCATGCTCTCGGCTGGCGATGCGGATATCAGTCGAGGACAGCAGGATGTACAGCCCGGCCCCCGCTGCCCAGCCGTTGACCGCGGCAATGACCGGCTTCCATACCCGCGGGTAATGGTCGCCCATCCGCCCGTCGACGCCGGTCTTCTGGCCGTGCACGGTGCCGGCGAGCGGCCAGAAAATGCGCTGGGTGCGCAGATATTCACGTTCCTCTTCGGTGATGTTCGCGCGCGACGCCAGATTGTGCCCGCCGCAGAAATGTCGGTCACCGGCCCCGGTCAGGATCGCGCAGCGGATGTCGCAGTCTTCCCAGAGATCAATCCAGGCCTCCGAAATCGCGTCCGACGTCGGCTTGTCGAGGATGTTTGCCTTATCGGGATTATTGAGCGTGATGTAAGCGACGCTGTCGCGCTTTTCGTATACGATGGGCAACTCGACCTCCTCCTCCGGCAGCATTGATCAGATCCCGCAGCGGCGATTCGCGCGGGCGGGCGCAAGCGTCCAGGATCGAATATCCGGGTCGTTGTATTTGGCAAGTCGCAGATCAGGCGACGGGACAGTGTGAGCGTACTGTTTCTGTGATCGCCGATCGATGGCGCAAATGGAGCATAGGGCGGCAACAACGCCCGCCCAGCGGGTGTTTGGCATCGCGCTCGGCTACGAGGTTCTCAATGACCGTCACGAATTGCGCCGTGGCCCGATCATGGCCGTATTGGCCGGCAAATTGAGCACGCGGTATAATACGCAAGAACTGCACGCCGGTGGCCGGCAAATCGACACTCAACCAGCCCGAATTGGGCCCAGACGAGCCGAGCCCGTTGGCCTCGCTGCAACGCGCAAGCCGAATGCACAGCACGGCTAGACCACTGGGGTCAATTGAGAGCGATACCTGAAATGCGTCCGCATTCGGCAAGCAGCTCTTCCTGAGTTCCGACATCACTTGCGATCGGGTTCGGTGCGCGAGGTCGTTGATGATAGAAATACCCGCCCGTCGATTGCGCCAGGGCATCTTCGCTCGTGGCGAGCCACGCCTGGGTTATATATCCTTGCTGAAGATCGTCGGGAGCTGAAGGGCCACCCATCTTCGTCGGCACCCACCCAGGCTCGAGAGCGTTGGATCTGACATCTTTCCAGCGGCGGGCGACGGCAAATGCGAGGAGGACGTCGCACAGCTTGCTCTCCGCGTAAGCCGAAGTGCCGCCCCAGGCTCGCCTGGTCCAAAGCAAATCGTCCATGCGCGGCTGCACGCCGCGGTGCATTCCGGAGCTCACATAGATCAGCCGGTCTGGCCTCTCGATTTGTGCCGTCAGAATGTAGGGAGCGAGCACATTGACGGCGAAGACGCTGGGAACGCCGGGCTCCGTCTCCACCCGCCGCGTCTGCCGATAGCCGATGCCTGCATTGTGGATGACGGCGTTGAAGCGGCCGAGCTTGTTGACCTCAGCAGCGACGGTCGTTGCCCCGGCGATATTCGAGAGGTCCCCAGTGACGACCCCTTGGGCGCCAGGTGCCGCCGCGAGGGCGTCACGGCTCCGACCGTCATTTCGCCCATGCAGGACGACCTCGTGGCCTTGTTCGATCAAGAACCTGGCCGCCATGAGACCAAGGCCGTCCGATGACCCGGTTATGAATACGCGTGCCACTCTCCGCCTCTCCTTTCGTTCCTGAGCCATCTTTGGGACGAGCTGCGAACCGGTTATAGCCGCCAAGAAACCCCGACCGGCGCGCCGCCATTGGCTGTAGGCGGATTGACAATCGCGCTAAATGCTCTTGCATTCGCGGGCGCTCTCTGATGTCAGGATCGCATCTCGACCCGCACCGCTGCTTTAGCCATCTTTCCGCACTATCTACAACATTGAACCGTGCCAATTGAAGACTTCCAAAACCCACCTTTGCGGATCTGGATGATAGGGACCATCGGCTGCGATAATCGGACTTGCTGCACGACCCCGGCGGTCTCACCCGCTCGGGGCCGTTATTCCGAGACCGCTGCCCTGGGTGTGCTGAATTGAGGGATATCATGTCATGCGCTTTCTGATCGCAATGATGAAGCATGAAACCAATACTTTTTCGCCGGTGCCGACACCGCTCGCCCGCTTTGGCAATGGGCCGGGGCCGCTTTATGGCGACGCGGCAATACGTGCCTATCGCGGTACGGGTACCGGGCTCGGCGCCTATCTCGACCTCGCGGCGCGCGAAGAGGCCGAGATCGTCCTGCCAATCGCTGCCGGTTCGCCGCCGAGCGGCCCGGTCGAAGACGCGGCCTACACCGAGATCACCGAGCGCATCTGTACCGCGGCTGCCAGCGGGCATTTCGACGGTATCTTGCTCGATCTCCACGGCGCCATGGTCACGCAGAGCCTCGAAGACGGCGAGGGAGAGCTGCTGAAGCGGTTGCGGCAGATCGTGCCGGAGACACCCATTGCGGTGTCACTCGATATGCACGCCAATCTCTATGACGACATCATCACCAACGCCACTGTGGTTACCGGCTACCGCACCTATCCGCATGTCGATACCTACGAGACCGCACGGCTCGCTGGCGAGATCCTGTTGCGGACTATTCGCGGCGAAGTGAGCCCGGTTATGGCTTGGGGCAATGTCCCGATGCTGCCGCATGTGATGCGTCAGGGCACCGATGACCACCCGAACAGGGAATTGCAGCATCGTTGTGCAACCATGGCTGACGAAGGCGCTCTGGCGGCGAGCCTCTTCACCGGCTTTCCGCATGCCGATATCAAGAATGCCGGGCTGAGTGCGGTGATCGTGACCGATGGCGATCGTGAACTCGCCGAACGGTTGCGCGACGAATTGCTGGACCGGGCCTGGGTCGAACGCGAAGCGTTTGTCTACAAGATCGAACCATTGCAGGCCTCGGTCGCGCGCGCCAAGGCGCTGCCGGCACCAGAGGCTGGCGGCGGTCCAATTGTCCTGCTCGATCATTACGATAATTGTGCTTCGGGCGGGACAATGGATACGACTGCGGTACTGGCTGAGATTCTGCGTCAAGGCCTGGAAGATGTTGCCGCATTTGCGATCTACGATCCGGACGCGGTGCAGCAGGCGATCACCGCCGGCATCGGCGCCGTGGTAACCTTGTCAATCGGCGGCAAGATCGCGATGCCGGCGATCCCCGCAGAGAGTCCTTCGCTGACAATATCCGGAACGGTCAAAACGATCTCGAACGGCCGCTACCGCAATCGCGGCCCGATGGCGCGGGGCGTGCAAATGGACATGGGCCCAGCGGTCGTGCTCGATACCGGGGCGGTGGAGATCGTGCTGATCTCGCGCCATGTCGAGCCTTCGGATTTGAATTGTTTCTTGGCGCTCGGCATCGATCCGATGCAAAAACGCTATCTGATGCTGAAAAGCCGCATCCACTGGCGCGCCGGGTTGGGCAAACTGGCGCGTGCCGTTGTCGACTGCGCCGGGGTCGGGGTCTGCACCTCGGACTACGGGCAACTGGACTTTAAAAAAGTTCGTCGCCCGATTTATCCGCTTGATCTAGCGAACCGCTGAGACCGATGCTGCGAAACTCGCGGTCTGTGACAAAGCTGCTTAAAGACGGTTGCTACATCTATCCTGGGTTGTGCTGACCCGACCGCCAAGCCTACGTGCCGGTACCCATATCTGGAGTTTGCGGATACGGACGGCGTTGGACACCAGACTCTTGGATACGGTCGCGACGGTGATCTCGTGCTGTGAGAGGCGTTCTGAGCGTGGGCCGGGCCATCCGCACGCGGCCGCGGCACGCGTGGTCGCCACCCCGCATCGGTCCTGCGTGAGGGCACACCTTCGCAGCATAGTCGCTACCGAGAGCCAAGCGAGCGGCTCGACCCTGCGCCGCTGCCTGGCACACTGGGCCGCGACGGGCCTGCTGGGTAAGGCGCCGAGCCGCACATCCACAAGCGCGGTCGACCGCGTGGATCAGGGCTCGGCAAGCGGCGTTGGCCGGTGAAGCGCAGCAATGCCTGGGTGCTGGAGAACAAGCGCTTGGCGCTGCGCTACGACCGGCTCGGGTTCGTCATCCAGTCCTTGCTCCAAGCTGCCTGCATATTCCTGGTTGCAGGCAGGCTCGCTCGGGAATTCTGAAAACCGCCTCTAAGGCGCAGCTGGGGCAGTCGATACACTTCCAGGAGGCACATTGTTCGTGTTGCTACAGCCCTCGCCGGAGAGTAAGAAGGGAGTCCCGGCAATGGATGTGTTGTTGGTCACGTTAGAGGGACAGCTCACGGAAAAGCCTAACTCCGCATCCATAACCGTATTCCCAATCACTGTGCTACCTTCACAAGCGAAAATCCCGACGCCGCTGTCGTCAAAGACGTAGTTGCCCGTCACCGTCCCGTGGGCGTCGATCCCGATTGGAAACCCAAACACGGTATTGTCTCTCACGATCCCGTCGGAGCTTATCCCTGTGCCCCCAGCACCCTGCGTGACCACGCGCAATCTCTCCACGATAGAAGCGACTGCCAAACTGGGAACATTGCACACTGCTGGAACTGCCTCGCTTTCTCTCAATATTACCCCGGTATTGAAGCCCGAGATCGACCCGTTCCGCACTGCAAGCCCAAGCAGCTGGTTTGACGGCGGCTTCGCTACTATCCCACGGCCTGT
>JAFAOB010000010.1 GCA_019238055.1 Alphaproteobacteria bacterium | reverse complement strand
ATTGCTGAACCCTGCGGTACCCGAAGCGCTGAAGCAGGTCATTGGCAAAGCCCTGGCATTTGATCCGGCCGCTCGCTATGCCAGTGCTGACGCATTCGCGACCGCTATTGCAGAAGCCTCGGTTGCCCCGTCCGGACAAAGTCCTCCTACTGAAGTCTTGCGCGCGGAGGCACCGCCGCTCTCCGTTGCTCCGCCCCCTGAAATTCGGGTAACAAATGCTTCTTTGGATTCTGGGCTGCTGGCAACAATCGAGCGTGATCTGGCGGTATTTATCGGTCCTATAGCTGCAATCGCCGTAAGGCGCGCGGCGATGCAGACGGACGATTTTGTCGCATTGTACGACAAGTTGAGCAGACAACTGGAAAACCCGCGAGATCGCGCCGAGTTCTTGGCGCGAGGGCGCCGGAGGGCGGTCGCCGCTGCCGATTTATCGCGGACCTCTATACCAATATCGTCTCGGCCGGATACCGAACCAAATTGCGCGCCGCCGGCAGCGCCTCCTGATCCAGCCGCGGTCCGCGCAATTGAGTCGAGCCTGACGCGCTACATTGGTCCGATCGCAAAGATACTGGTCAAAAAAGAAGTCGAGAAGTACCAGACAATAGAGAGGCTTTACCTCGCCTTGGCCAGGCATATATCAGATGAGCGCGATCGCGAGGCGTTTTTAAGAACGCAGCGAGCGAGCTGATCTTTTCGGAGATTTGGTCAATGCTGCGCGGGATCACTATAGCAGCGCTCGGTTACGCCATCATCTCTGTGGCTGCAATCACATCTGGGATCCTCAATCAGTCTTATGCCGCCGAAACGGGCAGCGAGGACCAAAATGTTCAGATGACTCCCGCGCTGATCCGTGAAATCCAGTTCATGCTGTTGCGCCTCGGACTGGATCCTGGTCCGATCGACGGCGTGGTTGGCCGCCAAACCAATGGAGCAGTGAACGAATTCCAGCGTCAAGCCGGGCTCCCAGTCACCGATTTAGCGAATACGGGCACGGTATCGATGGCGTTTCTGACCCGGCTGCGTGAACAGGCGGAGAGAGCGATATTCTCGAATCAGCAAGCGCCGCAACCATCCCCCGGATCGACCGCGCTCGGGTCTCCGGCGCCCATCAAGGCCGCGCCTGATACGGCCGTGCCAGGACTGGTTAAACCACCGCCCGATCGCTTTGCCGCTTGTCCATTCAATCCGGGCGACTTTCGCATCGGCGACACCCAATACACTCCGGACAAGTTCCTGCAGGTGGGGTTTGGTGGTTCGACGGCACGCGCGGTTACCAGCTTGAAAGAACGGCTTGATGAGGCACGGCAGCTGGCGGAAAATGTCGGTGGTCCTGCATTGGCTGAGGTGCAGCGGCAAGCGCGGGTCCTGGATTATTTCGATTGTCGATTAAAGATCGAGCAGGCGGCGACAGACAAAAAATGATTCCAAAACCAACTTTATAAAGCTCGGTCGAATGGCGATACCTTGTCATTCCTGGGCACGGACCCATGTCGGGACCGTGCGTCACCGAAATGAAGACGCGATCCTTGCGCGGCCCGATATCGGGCTATTTGCAATCGCCGACGGTGCCGGGGGCCACCAACGCGGCGATTATGCGAGCAGGTCGATCATCGCGGCGCTTACCGAGGTGCCGCCGGCCTTTTCAGGCCCCCAATTGGTCAAAGACGTGAGCGCTGTTCTGAAGAGGTTGAACCGCCAGTTTCGAGAGGAGGCTCTTTCGATCGGCCCCAACGCGTTGATCGGCAGCACAGTCGTTGTTTTGATGATTTTCCCGGGCGAAAGTTTCTGCCTGTGGGCGGGGGATAGCCGCTTCTATCGGCTGCGCGGTGGCGAATTGCACCAGCTGAGCCGCGACCAAAGCTATGTTCAGGATCTGATCGAGCGCGGCGAGATCGAACCCGCCGCCGCTGCAACCCATCCGCTGGCAAATGTGGTCAGTAACCTGGTTGGCGGCACAGATGAGCTTGCCCTCGAAGAACGGCAGGACGCGCTGAAACCCGGTGATGTTCTGCTGCTGTGCTCGGACGGTCTGAACCGTGCGGTTGCCGACAATGATATTGCAGCGATACTACGCGGTAATCCCGTCACATCGGCGGCTGACCGATTGATTGAGCATGCGCTCGCATCCAGCGCCCGGGACAACATCAGCGTCGTGGTGATCGAATATGTCGGGTATTGACCCCGCTTTCGACTGCGCGAGCGCTATTTGATCCCCTTCAGTCGGTAAGCCCTGAGCTTACCCTCATGCTTTGTGTCAATCGTCGCCAACTCAGTATCAACATATCGCCAAAGCCGCTGATGCATGGCGGGGCTGATCAGGATTTCTCCACCGCGGGCCCCGGAACAATAACGATCGGTCCAATTGGCGGCTTCTCCGATTATCTTCCATTCCATGCGGTCTTTTGATCCGATGAACCCGTGCAGTACCTCACCACAATGCACGCCGATGCCGATCTCACAGGTTACCAAACCGCGCCGCCTGCGTTCTTCGCTGATTTCGCTCATTACGGATTGCATCGTCACGGCCGCCCTGATTGCTTTTTCATGTCTCAAAGGGTCCGGCTCGGGGCTACCAAAGACCGCGAAGATCCCATCCCCGGCGATTTTGTCTACCGTACCGTCGTATTTAAAAATGGCGTCCACCAGCGCCGAGAGATAGTCGTTAAGCAAATCCATCACGTCATCTGTATCCATGCCCGCGGTAAGCTGAGTGTAGCCCCGGATATCGGAGATCAGAATGACCACCTCCGATCTCTCACCGCCGGGACCGAGGCGCCCATTGGCAGCTCGAGCCAACAACTTGTCGCGAATTTTAGGCGAGAAGTTCGACAACAGCCGGCTCAGCAGCACAGCATTGCTGCGCAGACTGCTCTGCAGCTGGTGTTGTTCGGCCGCCATCGCGGCGTAATGCGCAATCGCGAGCATCAGCCGCAGATCGTGCATCGTAAACAGCGTGCCCCCATCGCTGTTATCAACGCACGCCGCCCCCAACGCACGGCCCTTCCAGATCAAGGGTACATACATGCCGGCCTTGATCCGGTTTAGAAATTGACTGCGGCTGGGGTCCAATCCCTCGTGCCATATGAATGCCTGTCGCCGGCTCATCGCCATGGTGGCAAGCGTCATACTGACGGAAGGTTGCCCAGCCGGCACATGCGCTCTGAGCAGAAGTTGGCCGCTCTCCCGGTCTTCCAGTAATAAAGCACCCCGGCTAGCTGCCGGGATGATTGCCACCAGCTGTTCTATGATTGTCTGAAACAGCTCATCGAGCTCGATCTGCCCGCCAAATCGCAGCGGCAATTCATAAAGCAGCACCAGCGCTTTCGCCCGGTCGGAATCGATCGGATCATCGAGATCATAGACAGGCGCCTGAGCATCGATGATCTCATCGATGTTGAGGCGTGTCTCTTGCGTTGTAACAACGGTGGCATTGTCGGAGATCCAATCCGGATCGAGATCGGCTCCCACTGTCGGCATCGTGACTTCAAGGGTCGTCTCACTGATCCGGATGGTCTGGCCTGGTTCAAGGCGGACTTTCCCTTCGCCCTTGATGGATCGACCATCCACCTCGGTGCCATTGGCGCTACCAAGGTCTTCGATCCAGTGCTGGCCGTCTGCCAACGAAATTTGGGCGTGACGTCGCGAGACACGTAAATCCGGGGTCAGATCGATATCAACGTGGACACCGTGCCGCGGCCGTCCGATGACGACCGACGAGGACGGCTGATCGAAGACTTTCTCGGTGTCCCGGTAGCGATAACTGATCCGCACGTCGCACGTCACCCTGAACACGTCACTCTAAAGAGGCAGCGAAACTAACACGATTTGATCCGCGCTTCGAGCGTTGGGAGGGCAAGCCGCGGCGGTGACGCGCGTTTATGCCCTATAGGCGCAGCGCGGTCTCAGCGAACATGTAGGAGGGTCACCTCTCGGATTGCGCATTATAGGGTGGACTCTCGGCTCGAGAGGCACCAATCGCGGTCGTGCAGCCAGCACGTTTTATCCCTCGTGTGACTGTCGCGGCGAAGCGACTTGACGGCTGCCCCTTGGTCGCGCCTGAGCGCGGCGGCAAGTTTACGGCTCACCCCCTCGTCGCGGGCCCCTTCAAATGGGATGAAACCCACTCGGCACAGAAAGCGAGCAGCAAACGCATTCGCAGCGCCGCGCATCACCAAGAGTGCCGCACCCGGCCCGGGACGGGTGGTCGTCATCGGAAATAACAGCCGTCCGCCCGGTTTTAGCGCGTCAAGCCACGCTGCGAGAGGATGGGTTGCGCCGGCGCTGACAACAATGACATCGATTGGATCGAAGGCGATCCGAGCCCCGTCCGCGTTGCGAACCGTGACTTGCGGCCATGGAGCGAGCGCCTCGCTTGCCTTTTCGGCCAGGCCTGGATCGATTTCGATCGCCATGACCTTGCCCGCCGCTCCAACGAGCTCGGCAGCGATGGCGGTGTAATAGCCGGCGCCGCAGCCAAGATGGAGGACCTGCTCTCCGGTTCTGATGCCGAGCTCGTCCAAAAGGAGAGCCCAAAGGCTCGGTTGGCCGTTATTGATACCCCGCGCCTCGTCGAGCGCGATCAACACGTCGTGATAGACGTGCCGCGGATCGGCATCAGCAGTTGCCCAATAATCTTGGATGCGCATCGGACTTTTCACACGCCATGGCCCTGGTCCAACAAAACGCTCGCGCGGGACCGTTGCAAAGGCCTCTATCAGCGCGCGCGAACTCACCATAGCCGTGAAACGCAGCTCCTCCGCATACCAATGACGAGCTTCCGTTATCGGATCGGCCATCCCTCTTTTCCTGACAGGATTGCGCAACTTGGCTCCCGCGACAGACTTTAACACCTTTGCTACGGTGTTTTCGGCAGCCCACCGCTCCCTTTTGTCGGGTATGAGTGAGGCCCGGCGGCGGCTCTCATCCATTCCCGCTGTCGTCTCCCGCGGAGCGGCGCTGCTGCTTGAGGGCGGCGCGGCGGGATTTTTGTTCGAGCCGCCGGGCATTCGAGGCCGCGGTCGGGCGGGTCGGGCGGCGCGGCGCAGGGGGAACGGCAGCGCGGCGGAGCAGGGCGACAAGGCGCTCGAATGCATCTTGCCGGTTCCGCTCCTGTGTCCGAAAGCGACGTGCCGTGATCACGAGGACCCCGTCCTCGGTCAGGCGTCGGCCGGCAAAGCGGGCCAACCGCCGCTCGATTTCGGGAGTAAGCCCAGTGACATCGGCGAGCGCAAGACGCAACTGTACGGCGCTCGCGACCTTGTTGACATTCTGCCCGCCGGGGCCGGAAGCGCGGATGAAATTTTCCACGATCCGGCTGTCATCGATGGCGATTTGTCCTATGATCGGAATCATGGTGCGGCACCGCGCTGCATGCCGGGATGACATTAGAACATAGCGCTTCACCCTGCGTCGGATGATAGTGTAATCGAGAATGTGCGGTGCTTGCGGTAGCCCTCGATCCGGCCCGCACCGCGCCAGCAAATCTAGGGTAGGCGAGCGCTCGACTGAGCGCCCGCGGTAATCAGGGAGCAAGCATGCCCAATTTGAGTTTCACCGCACCGACGACCGTCGACGAGGCCGTGCGGATGCTGGCCGGCGGCGCGGGTTTGGCCAAACCGCTGTCCGGCGGGACCGATCTTTTGGTGCAATTGCGCTCGGGCCGGATGCGGCCCGAGGCGATCGTCGATATAAAGCGCATTCCGGGCCTGATCGGCATCCGCGAGGAAGCCGGTGAATTTGTGATCGGCGCCGCTACCCCGGGGGTCATGCTGAGTGCACACAAGGCGTTTGAGCACGCTTGGCCCGGCATCGTCGAGGGTGCCGATCTGATCGGCTCGCAGCAGATCCAGGGCCGTGCCTCACTTGCCGGCAATCTGTGCAACGCCTCGCCGGCGGCAGACAGCGTCCCGGCGATGATCGCGGCGCGTGCGACCTGTGTCATTGCCGGACCCAACGGACGGCGCACCGCGCCGGTCGAGGCGATCGTCATCGGCCCCGGCCGCACCTCGCTCGAAAAGGGCGAGTTCATCGTCGAATTCCATGTACCAAAACCCAAGCCGCACCAATCCGACGCCTATCTGCGCTTCATTCCGCGCACCGAGATGGACATCGCGGTTGTCGGCTGCGGCGTCAACGTGACGCTCGATGGCAATGGGGTATGCACCGACGCTCGCGTCGTGCTGGGGGCGGTAGCGCCGACCCAGGTCATCGTCGAGGACGCCGCAAAGGCGTTGATCGGCCATCGACTTGACGAGATAACGAATGCCGCCCTCGATGCCGCGGCGCAACGCGCCTGCAAGCCGATCACCGACAAACGCGGCACAATCGAATACCGGACCAAGGTCGCCGGCGTCTTGGCGCGCCGCGCGGCAAAACTCGCCTTTGAACGCGCTGGAGCACGCTAATGGCCAAAACTCACGTATCAACCATCATCAACGGCGAGCCCGTCGAATTTTTGTGCGAGCCGCAACAGACCCTGCTCGATGTATTGCGCGATGAGCTCGGGCTGACCGGCAGCAAGGAAGGCTGCAGCTCGGGCGATTGCGGCGCCTGCACCGTCATCTGCGACGGCAATATGGTCTGCTCGTGCCTGATGCTCGGCGCCGAGGCCGAGGGCCGCAGCATCACGACGGTCGAGGGTGTCGCCCAAGGCGATCACCTGCATCCGGTGCAGCAGAAGTTCCTTGAACACGCGGCGCTGCAATGCGGCTTTTGCACGCCTGGGTTCATCGTCGCGGCCAAAGCACTGCTCGACGAAAATAAGAACCCGACCGAAGAGGAGACCCGCTATTGGCTCGCCGGCAATCTGTGCCGGTGCACCGGCTATGACAAGATCGTCCGCGCGGTGCTCGACGCCGCAGCGGTCATGCGAGCGGAGGCTGCCGAATGAGTTACCTCGACAAGGACGCCTTAAAGGTCGTCGGCACCCGCCCGATCCGACCCGACGGCGTCGACAAGGTCACCGGCCGTGCCAATTTTGGCGCCGATATGACCATGCCCGGCATGTTATGGGGCAAGATCAA
This sequence comes from Alphaproteobacteria bacterium, assembly GCA_019238055.1. Lineage (GTDB taxonomy): Bacteria > Pseudomonadota > Alphaproteobacteria > ATCC43930 > CGMCC-115725 > AP-15. Next base: position 2,561 of record JAFAOB010000010.1, on the reverse strand, counting down.
GCGCAGCCCGCACGCCCATGCGCGCATCGTCTCGATCAACACCGACAAGGCGTTGACGCTGCCCGGCGTAAAGGCGGTGACGACGCGGGCCGATTTCCCCGACATCCCGCCGGAAAAACGCGTCCTCGGCGCCGCGCCGGCCAATCTGTGGGATCTGTCGCGCAACTGCATGGCAAAAGGCAAAGTGCTTTATGAAGGCCACGCGGTTGCGGCCGTCGCCGCGGTGTCGCCGGCGATTGCCGAACAGGCGCTCGACCTGATCGAGGTCGAGTATGAGGTGCTGCCGCACATCATGGATGTCGAAGCGGCAATGGCACCGGATGCGCCGATCCTGCATGACGACATCTTCACCGCCGGCATCGAGCCGCGGCCGACCAAGCCGTCGAACATCGCCAAGGTGGTGCGTTTTGCCAAAGGCGACGTTGAGGCCGGGTTCCGCGAAGCGGATGTCATCATCGAGCGGCGCTATACGACCAAGCCGGTGCACCAGGCCTATATCGAGCCGCATGCCTGCCTCGTTTCGGTTGCGCCCGATGGCCAGACGACGATCTGGAGCTCCAGCCAGGGCCAGTTCATGGTGCGCGGCTACACCTCGCGCATCGTCGGCGCCGACATCGCCAATATCCGCGCCATCCCGGCCGAGATCGGCGGCGGCTTTGGCGGCAAGACGATCGTCTATCTCGAGCCCTTGGCCTATATGCTGTCGAAGAAATCGGGGCGGCCGGTCAAGATGGTGATGAACCGCGAGGAGGTGTTCCGCGCAACGGGCCCCACCTCGGGTGCAGTTGTCGAGGTCAAAATCGGCGCGAAGAAGGATGGCCGTATCACCGCTGCGCAGACTGTCCTCAAATACCAGTCGGGCGCTTTTCCAGGCTCGCCGGTTCAGCAGGGCTGTATCTGCGGACTGGCGGTCTATGACCTGCCGAATGCGCTGACCATAGGCTACGACGTATTGTGCAATCGGCCCAAAGTCGCGGCCTATCGTGCACCGGGCGCGCCGATCGGCTCGTTCGGTGTCGAAAGCGCGATGGACGAATTGGCGCACGAACTCGGCATCGATCCGCTAAAGCTGCGTGAGATCAATGGCGCCAAGAACGGCACCAAGGCGGCGCATGGTCCAACTTGGGTCAATATCGGCTATCAGCAGACGCTCGAAGCCACCAAGGCGCATGCGCATCTGAAGACCTCGCTAGGCCCCAATCAAGGACGCGGCATCGCTTCGGGCTACTGGCATAATGCCGGGGGTGAGTCGAGTGCCGCCTGCCACGTCAACGAAGACGGTACCGTCACGGTTACAGAAGGCCATCCCGATATCGGCGGCTCGCGCGCCTCGATGGCGATGATGGTAGCCGAAGTGCTGGGGGTGCCGTTCGAGACGGTGCGGCCGGTGGTCGGCGACACCACCGCGATCGGCTTTAGCGCCTCGACCGGCGGCAGCCGCGTGACCTTTGCCGGCGGCATGGCGGTGACTCAGGCGGCGCAAAAGGTCGTCGAGGAGCTGAAAAAACGCGCCGCGATCACCTGGGACATCAGCCCGGACGCGGTCGAGTGGAAGGACGGCAAGGCCTATCCGGCGGGTGCGAATGCCGGCAGCTTCGAGCCGCTCGATCTTACCGCCATCGCCGGCAAATCAGCTCGCACTGGCGGACCGATCAGCGCCGAGGTGCAGATCAACGCGCAAGGCCAGGGACCGGGCTTTGCCACCCATATCTGCGATGTCGAAGTCGACAAGGAGACCGGCCAAGTCAAGATTCTGCGCTACACCGCAATCCAGGATGTCGGTCGCGCGATTCATCCCTCCTATGTCGAAGGGCAGATGCAGGGCGGGGTGGCGCAGGGAGTGGGCTGGGCGCTCAACGAGGAGTACATCTACGACAAGGACGGCAAGCTCGAAAATCCTGGTTTTCTCGACTATCGCGTGCCGGTCGCCTCCGACATGCCGATGATCGAGACGGTCATGGTCGAGGTGCCGAACCCACGGCATCCGTTTGGGGCGCGCGGGGTCGGCGAGGTGCCGATCGTGCCGCCAATGGCCGCGGTCGCCAACGCCATCGCCGATGCCATCGGGGTGCGGCTGCGCGACCTGCCGATGTCACCGCCGCGGGTGCTGGCGGCGCTCGATCAGGTCGAACCAATGCGGCAGGCGGCGGAGTAGTCAGACCAAGTCGGAATGCGCATATTCGGTAAAACTTAACCTCGTCGTTCCCGCGCTAGCGGGAATCCAGAGGCGGTACCGGTGCCCTGGGCCCCCGCTATTGCGGGGGCGACGCCTTAGAGGAGCGGGAGTGAGATCCTCATGACGTTCATCGCCAAGGAATTTCAGAAGGTCGTTGGCACCCGGCCTATTCGTCCGGACGGTGTCGACAAAGTCACCGGCCGCGCCAATTTCGGTGCCGATATGGTGATGCCCGGCATGCTCTGGGCCAAGGTCAAACGCAGCTCGCACGCCCACGCCCGGATCATGTCGATCAATGTCGACAGGGCGTTGGCCCTACCCGGTGTCAAAGCGGTGGTGACTGCCGAGGATTTCCCGCCGATCGCATCCGAGGAAGCCTTCGTCG
>JAFAOB010000094.1 GCA_019238055.1 Alphaproteobacteria bacterium | reverse complement strand
GCCGAAAACGACGAGCACTGGAAGCGGGAGCGGGCATTGCGCGGTTATGCCGCCGAAGGCGTCCACATGTCGATCAAGCAGATGTCGGGCCAACTGCTCTCGGTCGATATCGCCGACCAGGAGCGCTACATCGATCTCCAGCGCATGCGTGCGCGCCAGATCTGGGACGAGTGCAAGCATTCGAAACTGCATGCCGATGTTCTATTGGGCAAGGGCTGGATCAAAAACGAACGCGAGCTGATGGACATCGCCGCCGCCAACGCCCAGCCTTTGCCGGCCTATTTCGGGATGTCGATGATGTTCCCGCACATCCACCCATTGGCCCGCGCGGCGCAGAATTACTATCAGGAGGCCAATGCCTGCATCGGCATCATGGCCTATCTCGACCGCGTCGCCGATCCGCTGGTGCGCCACGAACACCTGAGCCAGCGCGATGAAGAGCTGATGCACTTTATGGAAGGCAAATTTCAGATCGATTTTCTGTGCGGGACACGAGAGACGCAGCAGCCGGTCGAAGAGGCGCTCGGCTATCTGTTGCACCAGATCGGCGGCATTCGCCCCTCACCCCAACCCTCTCCCCGCGAGCGGGGAGAGGGAGTCCGAAGCGGGGCCGAGGACGGGTGAAAGGAGGGCGGCGATGAAGGTGCGGATCGATTACGCGATCTGCAATTCTTGCGGGCTGTGCCGCGAGGTCTGTCCGGAATCGGCGATCCGCCCGACCCTGCTCGAACCGCGTCACCTCTACGAGATTCAGCCGGAAAAGTGCACCGGCTGCGGCGAGTGCCTCGACTATTGCCCCGCCCCCGGCGCTCTGGTGGAATACGCGGCGACATAAGGGCGCGCGGGACGGCGCGTGCCGGAACGGACCAACGGAGACGGATATGGCGCGGAAATACGATCTGATATCGAGCGATGGGCACCTTGAAGTGCCGCCGGAGCGGTGGGTGCATCGCGTACCGGAGAAATACCGCGACCGCGCGCCGCGCACTGTGCATCTGCCGGATGGCGGCGACGCCCAGATGATCGAAGGCCAGCCCTTGCTGGAAGCGAATTTTCTCGATCTGCGCGCCGGCCGTGCCGAAGGAACATGGCAACCCTTTGGCCTCAAGGTTGCCGATGCCGCCGGTACCGGCTCGCCCGAGCAGCGTATCAAAGAGCAGGACACTGACGGCCTTGATGCCGAGGTGTTGTTTCCGGCGATGGTCGCGGGCCCGGTGTTCTGGCGCAACATCAGCCATGACGAGCCCTACAAGGCGGTCATTCGCGGCTATAACGACTGGCTCGCCGAGGAATACTGCGCCGTCGCACCCGACCGCCTGATCGGGCTCGGGGTCATGCCGATCACCAATGTCGACGACGCGATCGCCGAGATGGAGCGTTGCAAAAAGCTCGGGTTCAAGGGGGTCCAGCTCGGCGCGCTGCCGAACGGCAAGGGCTATCCGACGCCTGAGGATGACAAATTCTGGGCGGCCGCAATCGATCTCGATATGCCGGTGACCTGCCATGTCGCGTTCAACCGCACCGGCGCCCGCGCCAACCAGCCGACCTTCAAATATCCAAAAGAAGATCCGGTGATGATGCAGCGGCTGCGCCGTCCGTTCCTCGAATGGATCTGCAATTTCGGCCTGGCCCCGTCGGTCAGTGTCGCGCAATTGGTGTTGGCCGGCGTGTTCGAGCGTTTTCCTGACCTGAAGATCTTTTTTGCCGAAACGCGGCTCGGCTGGGTCCCGTTCTGGCTGGAGCACGCCGATCTTTGGTACCAGCGCCATATTGGCTGGGCGCAAGAATATCTCGGTTTCAAGCCGCTGAAGGAACTGCCGAGCCATTATGTCCGCGAGCACGTCTATTTCAGCGTGCAGTATGAGCGCGTGGCGATTGAAGAACGCGAGCATGTCGGGGTCGATCGAATCATGTTCGCGACCGACTTCCCGCATATCGAGAACGAATTCCCCAACACCCGCCCGATCATCGACAAGATCTACGCCGACATCCCGGAAGCCGACAAGCGCCGGATCTGGGCCGACAATTGCGTCGAATTCTTCAAGCTCGATCAGGCCGCTTAAATGTCGGGCCGGCGCTGTCATGTGTGTCCACCTCCACGACAGCGGGGATCGAGGGCGGCCCCATGACGAGCAAGTTGATGTTGTTTTTAGCGGGGGTACTGACCATGGCTCTCGCCGCGAGTGGACCCGCCGGTGCGGCCGAAACCGGGAGTGCAGTATACATCGTCGCCTATGGCGAGGCGGCGGCACCCGACGCGGCAAAAGTCGCGGCGGACGTAAAACAGCTCGCCGCGGCGAGCCGCAAAGAGGCCGGCAATCTCGCGTATGACGCGTTTCAGGAGATCGGTCGGCCGAGCCGCTTTGCAGTCTTCAACGGCTGGCACGACAAGGCTGCGTTCGAAGCACACCGCACCGGGGCAGCAAAGTTTCGTGACAAAATCCAGCTGATGCTGGTCGGGCCGATCGAGATCCGCGCCCACAGTGGCTTCTCGATTGCCGCGGCGAGCGCGCAAGGCGGCCGCGACGCGGTCTATGTGCTGACCCATGTCGACGTCTTTCCGGCCGGCAAGGACCAGGCGGCATCCCTCGTCACGCAACTCGCTGAAACCAACCGCAAATTGCCGGGCAACCTGCTGTTCGACGTGTTGCAGGTTGACGGCCATCCGAACCATTTCACCGTGGTCCAGGGCTGGGAGTCGCGCAAAGCTTTTGATGATAGCCTGATGGCGGCCTCGACCCGCGAATTCCGGCAAAAACTGACCCCGCTCGAAGGCGCCCTTTACGACGAGCGGCTCTACCATGCGTTGCGATAGCCGCGATAACGCCTCGTGATAATGCGGACCCTGTCCCTGGCTGCAATTGCAGTGTGGGGGGCGGCTCTTGCGGGTATAGGCTCGGCTGCTGCGGCCCCAAACAGCGGCGCCGTCTACGCCGTGACCTATTTCGAAGCGGCGGCACCCGATATTGGCAAGGTCGCTGCGGATTTGCGGCAGTTCGCCGCGGCAAGCCGCAACGAAGCCGGGAATGTCAGCTTCGACGCATTCGAACAAATCGATCGGCCGAGCCGATTTGCGATTTTCGAGAGCTGGCAGAACAAGGCGTCTGCCGATGCGCAGAACGCCGCTGCTGCCACTGTCGCTTTCCGCGACAAGGTGCAGCCACTGCTGGTTGGACCGTTTGAGGTCCGCAACCTCACAGGCTTTTCGGGCACTGGTGCACATGCCGAGGGCGGCCGCGACGCGGTCTATGTGCTGACCTTTGTTGACGTGTTCCCGCCCGGCAAGGACCAGGCCGCAGCCCTGCTCAGGCAATTCGCCGAAGCCAACCGCAAATTGCCAGGCAATCTTCTGTTTGACGTGCTGCTGCGGGTCCCTGGTATCGGCAACCACTTCACCGTGGTCGAGGGCTGGCGCGACCGGCATGCCTTCGATGCAAGCCTGATGGCGGCCTCGACCCGCGAATTCCGGCAAAAACTGACCCCGCTCGAAGGCGCCCTTTACGACGAGCGGCTCTACCACGCACTTTGGTAGTCAGATAGCGGAGCCGGCGTCACAAACTCCAATAATGCAGCTCTGGCGGCACTTGCTCGCGGCCCACCGCTGATTTGACATCGATAAAGACGCCGCCCGGCACCAATGCCGTAAACAGCCGCTGCCAACCGGCCTCGGCCAATACCCGATGCGGTACGGCGAGGATCAATCCATCGAGACCGGAAAAATGCTCGAATGGGACCAAATCGATCCCGTATTCGCGCCGGGCCTCGTCAGGGTCGGCAAGCGGATCGGCGACCTGCGCGGCAATGCCGAATTCGCGCAATTCGGCGACAATATCGGGGACCCGGCTGTTGCGCAAATCGGGAACATTTTCCTTAAAGGCGAGCCCGACAATGCCGATCCGCGCGCCCTTAATCGGCCGTTCGGCGGCAATCAGCAATTTGACCAGACGCTGGGCAATAAATCCGCCCATCCCGTCATTGATGCGCCGTCCGGACAGGATCACCTGGGGATAATATCCGGCAGCTTCGGCGCGCGCGGTCAAGTAATACGGGTCGACGCCGATGCAATGACCGCCGACGAGACCCGGCGTAAACGGCAGGAAATTCCATTTTGTACCGGCTGCCGACAACACCTCGCGGGTCGGGATGCCGAGCCGGTCGAAGATGATCGCGAGCTCGTTCATCAGTGCGATGTTGAGGTCGCGTTGCGTGTTCTCGATGACCTTGGCGGCTTCGGCGATTTCGATCGATGCGGCGCGGTGAAGACCGGCCGGGGCGATGCGCTGATAGACCGCCGCGACCCGCTCCAATGTCTCGGGGTCCTCGCCGGCGACGATTTTGACAATGGTTTCAAGCCGGTGCTGTTTGTCGCCGGGATTGATGCGCTCCGGCGAATAGCCGAGCTTGAAATCCACTCCCTGTGTCAGCCCAGAAGCCTTTGCGAGCAGCGGGCCGCAGACCTCGCGGGTCAGTCCGGGATAGACCGTCGACTCGAAGACGACAACGACCCCGGGTGAGAGCCGCGGTCCGATCAGCGCGCATGCCTCGGAGAGCGGTCGCAGATCAGGGCGGCGGTCGGCATCGATCGGGGTTGGTACCGTGACAATGATAAAACTCGCTTCGTGCAGCGCATCGGGATCGTTGGTTAGATGCAAACCGGTGGCGCGCAGCGCCGCTGCCGCAACTTCGCCGGTTGCATCCCGCCCAGCGTGTAGTGCCGCGATCCGACGCGCCGATATATCGAACCCGATCACCGGCGAAAAATGTCGCGCCAAAGCCAACGCCACCGGCAATCCGACATAGCCGAGCCCGACGACGGCAAATCCGCGTTCCATATCCCGCCTTTTCCTGCCCGCTTCAGCAAAGATAGCCAAGAATCCTGAATTTTCAGAAAAGACCAGCCGGGTGCTCAGTTGATCTTGTGATAATGCTTGTACCAGGCAATAAAGCGGGCAATTCCCTCCTCGATCGAAATCTTCGGCTCGAAACCCAAATCGCGGCGCGCGGTGTCGATATCGGCGAAACTTTCTGCGACATCGCCCGGTTGCATCGGCAGCAGCTGTTTTTCTGCGGTTCGGCCCAGCGCCCGTTCGATGACCGCGATAAAATCCAGCAGCTTTTCCGGTTTATGATTACCGAGATTGTAGACTCGATGAGGCACCGTCTCCTCACCGCCTGCCAGGGTTGCCGGCCGATCATGTGCCGCGATCGTGCCGGCAACGATATCGTCGATATAGGTAAAATCGCGCGCCATATGCCCTTCGTTAAACACCCTGATCGGCTGATCGGCGAGAATTGCTTCGGTAAACAACCAAGCCGCCATATCCGGACGCCCCCACGGGCCGTAAGCAGTGAAATACCGCAATCCGGTCGCCGGCAGCCCATAAAGATGGGAATAGCTGCGGGCGATCAGCTCGCAGCTGCGCTTCGACGCCGCGTAGAGCGAGACAGGCTTGTTCACGGGATCGGCGACGCTGAACGGCTGTTTCTTATTGGCGCCATAGACCGAAGATGAGGATGCATAGGTCAGTGCGGTGAACCGTTCGATCCGGCGCGCCGCTTCCAATATGACGAGAGTGCCCATGATATTGGAGTCGATATAGGAATACGGATTTGCCAGGGAATGGCGCACGCCTGCCTGGGCTGCGAGATGAATGATGCCGGTCAGGTCCTTGTTGGCGGCCACCAGCGTAAACAAGCTATCGCGGTCGGCGATATCGAGTTTGCAGAAGGTGAAACCCGGCGCTTTGAGTTCGGCGAGACGCGCCTCCTTCAGCCGGGTATCGTAGTAGTCGTTGAGGTTGTCTATACCGATGACGCGCTCGCCGCGGGCGAGCAAAGCCCGGGCGGTATGAAAGCCGATGAACCCGGCAACTCCGGTGACAAGGATCGACATGGGGCTCCTGTGAAATGGCGGCCGTCTCGGCTATTCTCTGGCCGCGACGGCGGCAAGAAGCAATTTTTTGAGCCTACCGCACCGAGCGTTTCAGCCGCTGGGCCAAATATTCAAGACGGAACCGAAGGCGTTTTTGCTGCACCACTTGCCACATCATCGGCACACAGCGGGTCGCAAAACGCTCTTTGAGACGGTTGCGTCCGGCCATGAAATCATAGATTTGCATACCGCATTGGAAAGCATGGCGAATTGCCAACGCATGCACAAGATAGCCCGGCCGTTCACGTGCATCGGCATCGTCAAACCCGCTCTGATAGGCGTAAATCCGCCGCCCACGCCTGAAGTTATAGAGATAGCCGATAACCCGTTCGCCGGCCTTGGCCTCGATCAGCTGGGTTTCGCCTTTCTCGAAACAGCGCTCGATCAGCCGCCGGTGGAAGTGCTCGAAAAATGGCCGGCTGAACGAATGCATTCGGCCACGGCGCTCCCATGAGGCGCAGTGAAGCGACTTCAACGCGGTGAACCAATGCTGTGCCTCGTCCTCGCTCGACGCCTCGCGCAACTGCACGACACCCTGGGCAGCAAAGTGGCGGAACGTGCGGCGCATTTGCCGGCGGGCATTGGCGCTCAGGATCGGATCGAGCTCGCCGGCGGCGGTAAGCTGGTCGAGTTCGACAATGTATGACGGCACCGCGGTTGCGCTCAGCAACAACCCCCGATTGGCAAGCGCGATGTCGGGAATTCGGCATGACCAGCCGCGCAAATGCAGCTCATCCGCGCCGCGCCGCTGCTCGGCAAACCAAGCAAGCAGTGCGGCAAGAGCGGCCGGCCCCCGTTCTGGCATGGTCAGGATGCCGTTGTGTTCGATCATCATCGCATCAAATTGCGGCTCACCGGTTTCATTCAGGTAAAGGCTGCGCGACCGGATCAGGCCATGGCGGCGGCTCGTCGCGGCAGCGCCGAGCAGTGCCAGCGCGACGGTCTCCTCCCCTGCCCGGCCGTGCAGCAGCATCGGCCGCTTTGCCGCCGGAATCACATCGAGCATGGTCCCGATCCATGACCAGGAAACAAAAAAGGATGTCGCCTCTGTTTCGAGGCTGCGCCACTCATGCTCAAGCTCGTCTATCGGCGGCAGCAGCTCGCGACGGAATACGATTTCAAGACCCATGCGCCCGTTGTCGATCTTCGATTAACCGGGAATAAGTCGCTTGGCCCCAAACTCGGCCAGGGCGCGATGCTGATATAAGGGTGGAGCGTCAGCAACAAGACCGTCTCGGTGATGCGGGTTCTGCAT
>JAFAOB010000510.1 GCA_019238055.1 Alphaproteobacteria bacterium | reverse complement strand
GAACCCGCTCGGCACCCGGGCGAAGTAGCGTTTTCGGGCCGATGGCCCCCATCGTGCACGACAGTCTCGCCTATCTGACGCCCGCCGACCTCTCCGATATGGTGACATATTTGCTGGACAGTCCGCCGCCGCCCGATATGCCGGCCCCGCAGAAGCTGTCGCCGCTGCCGTCCGACGTTTATAAGCGTGCCGCGCATCTTTATATCGACAATTGCGCCGTCTACCATCAGGACCACGGCCGCGGCATTCCGGGTGCGGTGCCGCCGCTCGCCGGCAATTCGGCGGTCATCGCCGCCGACCCCTATAATGTGTTGATGGCGGTGGTGGGAGGAATTCCGTCGAGCGGCAGCTATGTGGCGATGCCGTCTTTCGCCGGCCGGCTCTCCGATAGCCAAATCGCCGATCTGGCAAATTACGTGCGCTCGAGCTGGGGAAACCGGGCGGCACCCAACACCACACCGCAGATGGTCGCGAGCTGGCGCGGTATAGCCGGGGTGCCCGAATGTGAGACACAAACCGCATTGCCCTTCAAATGCCCCAAGGTCGGCAACGCCCCGGGTACGGTCGGGCCCGATGCACGAGGGGTGTCGGATGTGGCCGCGACCATAAGGACACGCGACTTGCGCATCGCGGATCTCGCTGCTGTGTATCGAAAGGCTGTGCCCAAGGCGAGTGCGCAGCAAGTCGCAAATGGTCTGATCGCCGCTTACTGTCCGATTTTGGCGGCCAGCAATTTGCCGACATACCTCAAATATGCGGAGCTTCGCCGCTTTGCCGCCGAAGCGGAGGCGCATCTGTTGGCGCCGCCCGCCACCCACATTCCCGGGGTCGATATTGTGTGGGCGATTCCTGCCGGCCGCAGCCTCGCCTATCGCGCTCCAGCGCCGTTTATCGGGGAAACAATCTGCCCCGCCAATGACGGCCGGTTGGTGCCAACAGACTTGGTCGCCCAGGCCGAGACCTTGATCGGTAATCCGCCTTTGCCGGTTGCCGGCACCGCGGCGCGTCAGCTCGCCATGGCCCTTGCGGCTAAAGATCAAACGGCAGCGCCGGCAAATCTGGCGAATGCGCTGATTCTGTCATATTGCCAGCTCGTCACCAAGGATCGGGCGGTCGATGCCGGCAGGCAGCGTGCCTGGCTGCTCGATTTCAGCACGCAAGCCATCCAAGCGTTACAGCAGCGTGCCTTAACGGGCGGTTAACCCAGACCTTCGGACCCGCCGCGCACGCAAAGCGCCGATGGAGAAACACCGCGCCCGAACAAATGAATTGCCAAGAATTTATGTCTGCGGTGTCGCGCTCAGCCTCGGGCGCGCCGACTTCCGTCCTGGCTACGGCCGCGCTGATGGCCAAGATCAAGCTCCTTCGCCATTGCCGAACGCTGTTCGGAATAGATTGGTGCGGTCAGCAGATGATCGCTCGGCAATTTCCAGCGGCGCAAATATTCGGCGACTTGCATTCCGTGCCGGGTTCCCAGATGCCGCCGCAATGTCTTGCCCCGGAAACCGCATTCCAGGCAGACGACATGATCATGCTGCACCGATCGCTTGATCGGGACTGCCGGCGCGCGCGGTGCCGGCGGCTGCGCTGGCATCCCCAGATGACGAAGCGCGTGATCGACCGAGGCGATCAATTCAGACAGCTGATCCGCTGAAACTGTATGATTTCCTACATAACTGGCAATAATTTTCGTTACCGGCCCGAGCCCACCGCTTCTTGGCGGATCTTGCGAGTTCATTGATGATGTGCCCCAACTTCGGCGAATTGAGGGTCTCTAATACGATAAACCGGGAGAGATCAAACAAATTCTAATGGATTGGGGAGATTTGCTGTTTTTTTGTGCCTTTGAGATCGGGACTGCTTCAATAATAACCGGCCTGCGGCGTTTGCTGCTGGTGCGCTCGGCGGGCGATCAGGCGCCGCTACAATGGATTTTACGTTCCTTCACAAGGGGCCTGCCGCAATGCGCCCTGACGATAACCGAATCGCTGACCGGAGCATTGAGCATCTGGCGGCGCTCAGCGATGGCATTTTTGCAGTGGCGATGACGTTGCTGGTACTCGATCTGAACGCGCCGACAGTCGCCGCGATCCGCGGCAAAGGTGATCTGCCGCACGCATTATGGGACTTGTGCCGCGGCTTGGGCCATTGCGGCGATTGGAAATGCGCAGCCGATGGCGCTCTCAGCTGCGCTGATCATGTCACCGATTGGTGATTGTCGCGATCGGCTCGGGCGAAACGCGAATGCCGCCCGGAGCAGCTCACAGATAGCTCTGTGATGTTGAAAAACCTGTGAGCCGTTTCACATCCGAGTTGGTAACGTTGCGCGTTACGAGCAGTTGCGGCGCGGCTTGCGCTGCACGGCGCCGAATCTCATCTCTGATGGGTTAGGAAGGGAGAGGCTGATGGCTATTCATCTCGACCACACGATCGTGCCCGCCCATGACAAAGAGGAATCGGCGCGGTTTTTCGCCCGGATCTTCGGGCTCAGTTATGACGGACCGATGTCGCATTTCGCGCCGGTCAGGATCAACGATACCCTGACCATCGATTTCGATAATTGGGACCAATTCGAACGCCACCACTATGCCTTTAAGGTCAGCGAGGCGGAGTTCGACGGGATCTTTGACCGGATCAAAGCCGAAGGCATCGCTTATGGCAGCGGTCCGCGTTCCTCCGAAGACATGACGATCAACCATCGCCACGGCGGTCGCGGCTTTTATTTCAAGGACCCGAACGGGCACCTGCTCGAAGTTCTGACCGTCTGAGGTTCCCCGCGCGAGTATCGGAAAGGAGCCCACCCCTGACACTGATCGCGCAGCCGGTATCGGTAGTCGCATCGCCAAGATCCAAGCAAGAGAACGCCTGCAGCGCTAAGGGTGAAGGGTCAACGGGACGAGGTCGGTTTCTCGCGTAGCTTGAAGCGCTGGATTTTGCCGGTCGCAGTTTTTGGCAATTCCTCGACGAAGGTGATCCAGCGCGGGCGTTTGAACGACGGCAGGCAGTCTTTTGCGTGCTCTTCGAGTGCCTGGGCCAGTGCGTGACCGACCGCAATGCTGGGCTTGGCGACGACAAATGCCTTTGGCTTGATCAGACCGTCAGCATCGGCCGCACCGACGACCGCGGCTTCGAGGACGTCACCATGCGCGATCAGCACGGCTTCGACCTCGGCCGGCGAGACGAACATGCCGTTCACCTTCATCATGTCGTCACTGCGCCCACAATAGACGCAATAACCGCCCTCGTCCTCGTAATATTTGTCGCCGGTACGTGTCCACGGGCCGAGAAAGGTCGCGCGGCTGGCCGCGCGATTATTCCAATAGCCGCAAGCCGCGGTGGCGCCATTGACCCATAGATCGCCGATTTCGCCGCGCCTGACCTTTTGCTCATTATCGCCGATGATTTTGAGCTCATAACCGGGGATCGGCTTGCCGGTGGTGCCGTAGCGCACATCATCCGGCCAGTTGCTCAGAAAAATGTGCAGCATCTCGGTCGAGCCAATGCCGTCGAGAATGTCGACACCAATTCGTGCGGCCCAGCGCCGGCCGATCTCGGCCGGCAACGGCTCGCCGGCCGAGACGCATCGCCGCAAAGCGATTTCATCGGGATGCGGCAGATCGGGGCTCGCCAGCATCGCACTATAAAGCGTCGGCACGCCGCAAAAAATTGTCGGCCTCTCGTTGCGCAAAATACGGCCAATCAGCGCTGGGCTCGGTCGTTCAGCGGTCAACACACTGGTCGCGCCGACCGCGAGCGGAAAGGTCAGCGCGTTACCGAGCCCGTAGGCGAAGAACAGTTTCGCCGCCGAAAAGACAATGTCGCTCTCCTCGATGCCGAGCACCGGGATGGCATAAAGCTCCGCCGTCGCGATCAAACTGGCATGGGCATGGATCGTGCCTTTTGGTCGGCCGGTCGAGCCCGATGAATAAAGCCAGAAGCATGGCTCGTCGGGATGGGTCGGGGCAGGATCGGCTGTTGCTGGTGCATCGGCCAGCACCGGCCCGAACCCGCCGCTACCGTTCGCCAAAGGGTCGGAGAGGATGATCTCCGGTCTCGGGCCACTCAACGAGGCAAGGGCCTGCTGCATCGCGGGTTGCACCGGCGCCGAGACGACGATCAGTCGGGCGCGGCTGTCCGCCAGCATGAATGCGAATTCCTCGGGGCCGAGTTGGGTATTAACCGCGACGGGTATAATCCCGGCTTCGATAGCGCCGAGAAAAGCGGTCGGAAAATCGATGCTGTCGTGGAGGCAGAGCAGAATGCGTTGTTCGCGGTGTATTCCTCGTGCACGCATCGCATTGGCGAAGCGCCGGACCCTGTCAGCCAAATCGGCATAACTATAGCGGCCGTGATCGTCGATAAACGCGATCTTGCTACCGCGCCCAGCCGCAAGGTTTCGCCCGATCAGATCGGCGGCCGCGTTATAGGTTGAAGGGTCCGTCATCGCGTCTCCTGCCATCCGGGAACAAGGTTGCCGTACCGGGAAAAGAAAAGCATCTCTGTAATGCTGCGGCTATGGTGGCGCCACCGAGGGAATGATGATCACCTTTGATACCGATCCCGCCCATTATCGCCATTGGCGCCTGTTCTTTGAGGGGCCGGTCGCGACCTTGATGCTCGACGTTGACGAGGAGGGTGGGCTCGCACCGGGATATCGGCTCAAGCTCAATTCCTACGATCTTGGCGTCGATATCGAGCTGGCGGATGCGCTGAACCGCATCCGCTTCGGGCATCCCGAGGTGCGGGTCGTCGTCTTTACCAGCGGTCGTGAAAGGGTGTTCTGCTCGGGCGCCAACATCTACATGCTGGGGCTGGCGAGCCACGCGCAGAAGGTGAATCTCTGCAAATTCACCAATGAAACGCGCAACGGCATTGAGGATTCGAGCGCCCATTCGGGGATCAAATTCCTCGCTGCGATCAATGGCGCTTGCGCCGGCGGCGGTTATGAACTGGCGCTCGCCTGCGATGAGATCATCATGGTTGATGATCGGTCGAGCACCGTCAGCCTGCCGGAGGTGGCGTTGCTCGGGGTGTTGCCCGGCACCGGTGGGCTGACCCGCCTCGTCGACAAGCGCAAGGTCAGGCGCGACTTGGCCGACGTCTTTTGCACCACGGCTGAAGGGGTGCGCGCCGATCGCGCCAAGGCGTGGCGTCTTGTCGATCATGTCGCACCACCGGCCCGCTTTCCACAGCTCGTCGCCGAGCGGGCCGCAGCCCTCGCAGCCTCGAGCGATCGCACGGGCGCAGGCGCAGGCGTGCTGCTGCCGCCGCTCGATCGCGGCATTGACGCCAATGGCTGGCGCTACCCCCGCGTCGCGGTCGAGATCGCCCGCGCGAGCCGCGTCGCTACGATCACGGTGAGAGGCCCGGAGGCCGCGGACGCGCCTATCGACATCGATGGTATCCTTGCGGCGGGCGCAGATTGGTGGCCGCTCGCGATAGCGCGCGAGTTGGACGACGCGATCCTGTTATTGCGCGCGAATGAACCAGAGATCGGCACGGTGGTGCTGAAAACTGAGGGCGAAATCGCTAGCCTGCTCGCTTGCGATGCGGCGATGGTCAGGCATCGCGATCACTGGTTTGTGCGCGAGACGATCGGATATTTGCGCCGTGCGCTGCAACGCCTCGACGTCTCCTCGCGCAGCCTTTTCGCGATCATCGACCAAGGGTCTTGTTTTGCCGGCAGTCTGTTCGAGTTGGCCCTCGCCGCCGATCGCAGCTACATGCTCGCCGATGGCCCGCAAGTAGCGCTTGGTGCAATCAATTTCGGCGGCCTCGAAATGATCAATGGGCGCACGCGGCTGGCGGCGCGGTTCAATTCGAACGATTTCGAACTGGCGGTCGGCGCTTTCGATAGTGCTGCGGCGCTGGCCGCAGGTCTCGTGACGTTCACACCGGACGAACTCGATTGGGACGACGAGATCCGTTTGGCGCTCGAAGAGCGTGCGAGCCTGTCGCCCGACGCGCTAACCGGCATGGAAGCCAATCTGCGCTTTGCCGGACCGGAGACCGTCGCGACCAAGATTTTTGGACGGCTTTCGGCATGGCAGAATTGGGTGTTTTCGCGCCCGAATGCGACAGGCGAGGCCGGTGCCTTAAAGCGCTATGGCAGTGGCACCAAGCCGCGCTTTGACCGGGAGCGTGTTTGACCCGATACACCGTCCGCAAGTCGGA
Source organism: Alphaproteobacteria bacterium (assembly GCA_019238055.1). Lineage (GTDB taxonomy): Bacteria > Pseudomonadota > Alphaproteobacteria > ATCC43930 > CGMCC-115725 > AP-15. The sequence goes on along the minus strand of JAFAOB010000510.1, from coordinate 1,402 downwards.
GCAGCAATCAGATCATATTACTATGGTTTGACTATGGCTTGCGGACGACAGCAGCGCCGTGCGGTCCGGCGCAGCCCGCCCGGTAGACGCCGTTGACGCAGTTCACCGTTGGTCTGTGGTAGACTGGCGCCTTGTGGACGACCGCCGCCCCGTTCGGTCCGGCGCATCCGGCTCTGTACACCCCATTGACGCAGCCGGCAGCATCGCTCTGTTGCGCAAAACCGAGCGTGCCGGCTGCAAGTATCGCAGCAAATCCAAATTGTACGATCGTCCGTTTCATTGCAAATTTCTCCAAACGTTTCAGTACAAATTTATCCAAAGTTGTGTTCGCCGCTGCCACCCCGAAGGGTGGCAGCACCGCGCCCCGAGACGGATAGCTAGTAGTTATGGCCGAAACAGGGCGAAGCACTTGTTCGAGTTGAACAGGTGGGATTCGATATAATCAATGATCTCGGGCTTGCGGCCGAGAGCATCCATCGCGCCGGCAAGAGTGACCCAATTCAGGAATTCTTGCTGCCCGGCATCCTCGATCTGCTCGGTCGTCAGATTGCGCCAGCGCGCGTAGTTGCCCGAGGCGAGTTCGTCGAAGCGCGCCCGATCGCTGTCGATATCGGGATATATCCAATGGTGCTTGGCGGTCAGGAATGCGTGCGACCAGCTCGATGACGCGATCAGCGCGACCCGCCACGGGCTGTCCGCCAAGCTGCGCGCGACGGCGGCACCGACATCGAAGCAGCGGCTCGGGTTGGGACCTGGTGGATCAACCGCATTGGGATCAACCTCGCCGGTCAGATGCGCACTCGACCCGCGCTTGGCGATCACCGAGGAGCCGTAGCAATTGACGTGGAACGGCACCACCGGATAGGGAAACCCGTTGCGGTCGTAGTCGAGGAACAGGATCGTGTTAATGAAGGCATGCGGCAACCCCAGTTCGTGCCGCATTTTGTAGGCATAGCTGACGTCGTAATCCGCTTTGATCAATGAGGCGGCGAGCCAGCTGCCGGCGGTCCGATGCCCCTTGACTGGGACTACTGTATCGGGTGGCAGACCCCAGGCATTGCCAAGTTCGGCGCGTCCGGCGCGGGCGAACGGCCGGCAATCGACATGGTCAAGCGCAAAGACGCAAAACGACGGAACCCCATCCTCGCGAAAATTCTCGTATTGGTCGTCGCCCCAGATCAGCACGAAGTCTGGATCGAAGGCGTCGAGCGCATCGCGCACCTTGCGGAACCCGCCGACCAGACGCCTGCGGTGCTCCGCCGCGGCCGCGACCGGGTCGGCCCATTCCTTGCGCATCGGCTCCGGCCAGCACGCCGGGTTTTTGGCCGCATCGGGCACCTGTTCGCTGTTGAGGGTCCGTTCGAGAAGCCCGGCCATCTGCTGGTCGGTGTTGATCAGCCCA